>JBFMBA010000129.1:0-11681 GCA_040755475.1 Thermodesulfobacteriota bacterium | reverse complement strand
CAGCAGCTGGGCGGCGCGGATGCGGGCGGGAAAGGCATAGGCGATCTTTTCCAGAAAGCTTCCGGAAATCCTTCCCTCGGCGATCTCCGCGGAGATCATTCCGTTGAGACGCCAGTCCACCCGACCGCAGTACCCCCGGGGCGGTCTTTCGTCGGAAAAGAATCCGAGAATCAAGGTCTCACGGGCCAGGGCATCCGGTGACGCTGTCGATAACCTGATCTTCATCGTCCTTGCGCAGCTTTCCGTACAGGGCGTCGAGAATGCCGTTGATAAAGGCACCCGAATTTTCGGATCCGTAAATCTTCCCGAGGTCGATCGCCTCGTTCAGTGTGACTTTCGGGGGGATGTCACTGCAGAACATGAGCTCGTAAACCGCCATCCGCAGGATGCTTTTGTCCACACGGGACATCCTGGCGATGGTCCAGTTCTCAGAACTGCCGCTGATCAGTTTGTCGATCTGCTCTTTGTTGTTCCAGACGCCTTCGATAAGATGGGAAGAAAATGTTCTGGTCTCTTCCGGCGCGTCGAAGTTTCTCCAGAAACGGTCAATGGCCTCCCGGACATCGATTCCCTGGACGTCCAACTCGTAAAGAACCTGCAGGGTCACTTCTCGTGCCTTCCGCCTTTGGTGCATGCATTCCTCATGGTCCGGGGATGAGTGACTCCCTGTGACGCAAGGCTTATATTACAGTTTCCTGAAAAGATCAACCATCTCAACGGCGGACAGGGCGGCATCCCAGCCCTTGTTTCCCGCTTTGCTGCCCGCCCGCTCGATGGCCTGTTCGATGGTGTCCGTCGTCAGTACGCCGAAGGCGACAGGCACCTCGGTTTCCAGACCCACAGCGGCGATCCCCTTGGAGACCTCGGCGCTGATGTACTCGAAGTGGGGCGTGGCGCCGCGGATGACGGCACCCAGACAGATCACGGCGTCGTAACGGCCGCTTTTCGCCATTTTCTTGGCCGCCAGCGGCAGCTCAAAGGCACCCGGAACCCGGACGATCTGGATCTCCTTCTCCTCGGCCCCGGCCCTTGTGAGGGCGTCGACGGCCCCCTCGATCAGCCGGCCGCTGATGAAGTCGTTGAAACGGCCGGCCACGATACCGAATCTCATTCCCTTGGCGACGATCTTCCCTTCGATGGTTTTCGGCATGGTTCCTTCTCCTCGTACGGGTTGTCTTATACTTTCAGTATGTGCCCCATCTTCTGCTTCTTCGTCTGGAGATACTGAATGTTGTTGTCGTTCGGCCTGATTTCGATCGGGATGCGCTCGGTGATGGTCAGCCCGTACCCCTCCAGACCCACGATCTTTTTGGGATTGTTCGTCAACAGCCGCATCTTCCGGACCCCGATGTCGGCCAGGATCTGGGCGCCGATACCGTACTCCCGGAGGTCCTCCTTGAAGCCGAGGGCGATATTGGCTTCCACCGTGTCATGCCCCTGCTCCTGGAGCTCGTAGGCCTTGATCTTGTTCACCAGGCCGATTCCGCGGCCCTCCTGGTGCATGTAGACGATGACCCCCTTGCCGGCCTCGGCCACCATCTTCATGGCCCGCTGGAGCTGATCGCCGCAGTCGCACCGTTCGGAGCCGAAAACGTCGCCGGTCAGGCATTCCGAATGGACCCGGACCAGTACCTCATCTTCGGGTGTGATCTCCCCCTTGATGAGGGCCACGTGCTTCATCTCGTCCACGTCGTTCTCGTAGACGATCACCCTGAATTCGCCGCCGTACCGGGTGGGGATCATGGCCGTGGCCGTCCGGCGGATCAGCGACTCGTGCTGCATCCGGAAGTCGATCAGGTCCTTGATCGTAACGATCCTCATCTGATGGGTCTGCGCGAAGGCCTCGAGGTCGGGCAGACGGGCCATCGTCCCGTCGTCCTTCATGATTTCACAGATGACGCCGGCCGGTTTCAGGCCGGCGAGCCGGGCCAGATCCACCGATCCTTCCGTCTGTCCGGTTCTGACCAGGATCCCCCCTTTTTTGGCGCGGATGGGAAAGATATGGCCGGGGCTGACCAGATCGTCCGGTTTTGCGTCGTCGGCCACGGCGGCCCGCACCGTCGCGGCCCGGTCGGCCGCCGAGATCCCGGTGGTGACCCCCTGTCGCGCCTCGATGGAGACCGTGAAGGCGGTGCCAAAGCGGGACCGGTTGTCCCGGACCATGGGCGCGAGGCGGAGTTTGTCGGCCTGATCCTCCGTCAGGGTCAGACAGATCAGCCCCCGGCCGTACCTCGCCATGAAGTTGATGGCTTCCGGCGTGACGAACTGCGCCGCTATACAGAGATCGCCCTCGTTTTCCCGGTCCTCGTCGTCGACCAGTATGACCATCCTGCCGGCTTTGATGTCGGCAAGCCCTTCCTTGATTGTGCTGACACCCATAATCTTTTCCACTTTCTGAGAATCTTGAAAATCAGGTTCCTTCTATTTCAAAAAACCGTGCCGGGCGAGCAGATCCATGTCGATCGCTCCGGCGTCTGGCGCTCCGGCGGCACCCCCTTTTTCCCCGGCCCCGGGTTCTGCCTCTTGCCGGCCGGTTATGAGTTTTTCCAGATATCTCGCCAGGATATCCGTTTCGATGTTGACGCGATCGGAAACCCTCTTGACCCCGAGGGTCGTCATCGCCGCCGTATGCGGTATCACAGTAACATAAAACCGATTTTTTTCACAGCGGTTCACGGTGAGGCTGATCCCGTCCACGGTGATCGATCCCTTGGCGGCCACATAACGGCAGAGCTCCGGAGCGATTTCGAAGCCGAAGATGACCGATCGCGAACCGACCGTTTTTTCCAGAATTCTTCCCACGCCGTCCACATGGCCCAGGACAATGTGTCCCCCCAGCCGATCCCCGACGCGCAGGGCCTTCTCGAGATTCACCGGGTCGCCCGCCCTGGCGGTCTTGAGCGTGGTCCGTTCGAGGGTTTCCGCCGATACGTCCGCGGTGAAACCTGCATTCCCCAGCGAGGTGACGGTCAGGCAGGCGCCGCTGACGGAGATGCTGTCGCCGATGCGGACGTCGTCCAGCCCGAGGGCAGTGTCTACCTGCAGGAGCGCGGCATCGCCGCTGCGCGTCAGGCGGCGCAGGATTCCCATGGCCGCCACAATGCCCGTAAACACGCTTTATCCCTCCTTCCTTCTCGACGGCTTCATAAAGAGACCGGATGCTGCGTTACGCGTCATCCTTCGTCGTTGCGGCGTACGCCAAAAGTACGCCTCACTCCTCAGGATTCGCGCGCCTTGCCTGCGGCCTTTTCATGAAGCCGTCCCATTTACATGACGTTTATCACTTTTTACGAGATCGTCTTTTTTCGTTTTCCCGCCTTTTTCGTGCGGAGAAGATCCTTCAGCTCCTCGACGAAGTCGCCCACGTCCCGGAACTGGCGGTAAACCGACGCGAATCGCACGTAGGCGACGCCGTCGAGGGCCTGGAGCTCCCGCATGATCCCTTCGCCGATCGCCGAGGAGGGGACCTCCTTGTCGGGAAAATCCTGGCAGGCCCGCTCGACGCGGTTGATGAGCGCCTCGATGTCGTCCGTGCTGATGGGGCGCTTCTCGCAGGCTTTCTTGATCCCGGCCCGGATCTTCGCGCGGTCGAAGGGCTCCCGGCGGCCGTCCTTCTTCACCACGATCGGCAGGACCTCTTCGACGTATTCGTAAGTGGTGAAGCGTCTGATGCATCCGAGGCATTCCCGCCGCCGCCGGATGGCGTCGCCGTCCTTGCTGATCCGGGAGTCGATCACCCTGCTCTCGCCGTGGGCGCAAAAGGGGCACTTCATCTTCGGTTCACCTCGACATGGGCCTCCGCCAGCATCGCTTCCGCCAGGGCGTCGCGGTAGTCCCCCCCCACGACGATGCGGACGATGCCCGCGTTGATGATCATCTTGGCGCAGATGGTGCACGGGTGGTTCGTACAGTAAAGGGTCGCCCCGTTCACGCTGACCCCGTGCAGTGCGGCCTGGATGATGGCGTTCTGCTCGGCGTGGAGGCCGCGGCACAGTTCATGGCGCTCCCCTGAGGGGATCTTGTTCTCTTCCCGGAAACAGCCGATCTCCAGGCAATGGCGAAGCCCCGAGGGCGCGCCGTTGTATCCCGTGGCCAGGATGCGCCGGTCGCGGACCAGCGCGGCGCCCACGCGCCGCCTCAGGCAGGTGGCGCGTTTGGCTACGAGTCCGACGATGCCGAGAAAATAATCGTCCCATTCGGGCCGGTCGGTTGCCGCCCTTCTGTCCGGTTCCATTGCCGTTTCAGGACCTTCCATCTTTGATGGGTCGCTTCAGCGGGGCGGACGCTAGCGGTTCTCCCTGATCCGCTCCCCGTAGAGGGGAAATCGCTCGCAGAGGGCGCCGACCTCTGCGCGGGCCTCGGCCAGGTGCCTGTCGCTGCCCATATTCCGGAGCACGCTGGTGATGATTCCGGCGATCTGCTTCATCTGGGGTTCCTTCATCCCGCGCGTGGTCAGGGCGGGCGTCCCGATCCGGATGCCGCTTGTGACCTGGGGGCTTTTCCTGTCGTAGGGAATCGCGTTCCGGTTGATTGTGATCCCGGCCCGGTCCAGGGTCTCCTGCGCCTCCTTTCCGGTGACACCCAGCTCCGTCAGATCGATGAGCATCAGGTGGTTGTCCGTGCCTCCCGAAACGAGCCGGAAGCCGGAAGCCAGGAGTTCATCCGCGAGGGTTTTCGCGTTGCTCAGGATCTGCGCCTGATACTGCCTGAATTCCCCGGTAAGGGCCTCCTTGAGCGCCACCGCCTTGGCGGCGATGATATGCATCAGGGGGCCGCCCTGCATCCCGGGGAAGATCTTGGCGTCGAGGGCCTGGGCAAAGGGAGCCTTGCACAGGATGAGCCCGCCGCGGGGGCCCCTGAGCGTCTTGTGGGTGGTCATCGTGACGAATTCGCAGACCGGGACAGGCGACGGATGCAGTCCGGCGGCAATGAGGCCGCCGATGTGGGCGATGTCGGCCAGGATCAGCGCCCCGACCCGGTCGGCGATCTCCCGGAACTTCTGATAATCGATGGTCCGGGGGTAGGAGCTGGCACCGACAATGATCATTTTAGGCCGGTGCTGCCTGGCCAGGGATTCCACTTCGTTGAAGTCGATGGTTTCGGTTGTTCGATCCACCCCGTAGAAGAGGCTTCGGTACAGCCGTCCGGAGAAACTGGCAGGGCTTCCGTGCGAGAGGTGCCCACCGTGGGAGAGATTCATGCCCAGGATCGTATCCCCGGGCTCCAGGACCGAAAAATAGACGGCCATGTTGGCCTGAACGCCGGCGTGCGCCTGGACGTTGGCATGGTCGGCGCCGAAGAGCTGCTTGCTCCGTTCAATGGCCAGGCGCTCCACGATGTCGACGAATTCGCACCCCCCGTAATAGCGGTGGCCGGGATATCCCTCGGCATACTTGTTCGTCATCACACTCCCCTGGGCTTCCAGGACAGCCTCGCTGACGAAGTTTTCCGAGGCGATCATCTCGAGTTTCCCGGCTTGTCTCGCCGTTTCCCGGCGGATCGCCTCCGCGACCTCCGGGTCGGCCTGCATCAGATAGGACATGGGTATCGCCTGCCTCTGATCTTCTCTTCTTTCGAACGCTGCATCCTGGCGATGCGGCCCCCGCCCTTGGCTTTGACCCTGATCCGGGGCATGATTCGTGCAGTTTTCCAAAGATGTCACCGTCTATGCGCCTTTGATCCGACGCTCTGTCTCCCTGATCTTGTCCAGGCGGCGCTGGTGACGTCCCCCCTCGAAGGGGGTCGTCAGCCATGCCCGGGTGATCGCCAGTGCCGTCTTCACGTCGGTTTTTCTCCCGGCAAGGGCCAGAATATTGGAATCGTTGTGCTGCCGGCTGGCGCGCGCCGTTGCCTCGTCAAGACAGACGGCTGCCCGCACGCCGGGAAACCGGTTGGCGACGATCGACATCCCGATGCCGGAGGCGCAGATCAGTATCCCTCTCGGGAAAAGTCCCGCAGACACCGCCTCGGCCACCCGGGTGCCGAAATCGGGGTAGTCGGCGGACATGTCGCTGTCCGTCCCTGCATCCGTCACGGCGTATCCCATCTCCGCAAGCAGGGGCTTGAGCCCCTCCTTGAGCGGATACCCGGCATGATCCGCACCGATGATGATCTTTTCCATGCTTTGCCTTTACTCCTCGAATTTCTTGAGGATCAGAACCGCGTTTACGCCGCCGAAACCAAAGGTGTTGGACATGGCGGTACGGATCTCCCGCCGCCGTGCCTCGTGGGGAACGTAATCCAGGTCGCACTCGGGATCCGGATGGTCCAGGTTGATCGTGGGCGGCAGGATGCCGTCGCCGATCGCCTTCAGACAGAGGATCGCCTCGATCGCCCCCGCCGCGCCCAGGAGGTGTCCGGTCATCGATTTGGTCGAGCTGACGGCGAGCGTTCGGGCATGGGATCCGAACACGGTCTTGATGGCCTCCGTCTCGAAGGCGTCATTCATGGCGGTGGATGTTCCGTGGGCGTTGATGTAGTCGATGTCCTCGGCGGTCAGCCCCGCGTCCCGGAGGGCGATCTGCATGCAGCGTGCGGCGCCTTCGTGGCCGTCGGGAGGGGCGGCCATGTGAAACGCGTCGCTGGTGGAGCCGTAGCCTGCGATTTCGCCGTAGATTCGAGCGCCCCGTGCCAGGGCATGGGGCAGGGATTCAAGAATGACCGTGCCGGCGCCCTCGCCGATGACGAAGCCGTCGCGGTCGCGGTCGAAGGGGCGGCTCGCCCTTTGCGGTTCGTCGTTGCGCTTGGAGATGGCCCGCATCGCGTTGAAGCCGGCGACGCACATGGGGGTGACCGCGGCGTCCACGCCGCCGGCGATCATGCAGTCGGCGTAGCCTTCGGCGATGAGTCGGCCGGCGTCCCCGATGGCGCAGGTCCCCGAGGCGCAGGCGGTCACGCTGCAATTGATCGGCCCCTTTGCCCCGTGGCGGATCGACACATGGCCGGCGGCGAGGTTGGCCAGCACCGACGGGATGGCGAATGCGGACATCTTCCTGGGTCCCCCTTCCAGGATCGCCTCTTTCTCCTTTTCCATCGTCGTCAGCCCCCCGATGGCCGACCCGATGATCACGCCCGTCCGTTCCGCCCCGGCTTCGGCGATGGTCAGGCCGGAATCTGCCATGGCCATCTCGGAAGCGGCCAGGGCATAGATGATAAAGTCGTCCAGCCGCCGCAACTCTTTTCGATTGACATACCGTGCCGGGTCGAATCCCTTGAGTTCCCCGGCGATTTTCGTTTCAAACAGGGCGCAGTCGAATCTGGTGATCCCGGCAATGCCGGATTGACCCTGGCAAATCCCTTCCCAGGTCTGATCAACGGAGTTGCCGAGCGGCGTGACGGCGCCCAATCCAGTGATAACCACCCTCTGTTTCAACTGCTCCCCCCCTGCGCCCGCTGGGATGAAGACCGGAAGGTCCTCATCGCCGACGATGCGGACCGCTATTCATTCCAGGTGACGCCCTTGTTTTTCAGATAGCCGAGCACATCCCCGATGGTGCGGATCTTTTCAAGCTCGTTGTCGGCGATCTGAACATCGAATACCTCTTCCATCTCCATGATCAGCTCGACCAGATCAAGGGAATCGGCCCCGAGATCATCGATGAAGGACGCTTCCGCCGAACATTCCTCCCGTGTCACATCCAGCTGCTCGATGATGATACTGATGACCTTTTCTTCCAGTGTCATAAAAAATGCCTCCTTATAAATGACGCCTCCCCCAGCAGGGGTGACAGTCCGCGGGGATTCCCGCCTGCTTCATCCATTCAGGGCGGCCACGGTCTTTTCCAGCGATTCGCCGTCCTCCACGTTGAGGATCCGCAACCTCCGGTCGATCCGTCTGATCAGCCCCGAGAGGGTCCTTTTCGGGCCCAGTTCCACGATGGTGTCGATGCCCGACGCGGCCATTTTTTCCACAGTCTCCTTCCATCGGACGGGAGAGGTGATCTGTGTTGCAAGGAGCTCCCGGGACCGGTCCAGGGTGTGAAGAATGTCCGGGTCGCAGTTGGGTATCACGGGAATCCTGCAGGGTCTGAACTGGACCTTCTGGAGCTCGGCGGCAAAGCGCTCCGCCGCGCTCTGCAGGAGGCGGCAGTGGCAGGGAACGCTGATGGAGAGCTTGACCGCGCGGCCGCTGTCCTTCCGTTCCGCGGCGGCAATGATTTGATCGATGGCCGTCGTATGTCCGGAAACGACGATCTGCCCCGGCGCGTTTTCGATCGAAAAGGCCACGGCGTGCTGTTTGCCGTCGATGTTCCGGCAGAGCTCCTCCACCGTCTCCTTCGAGAGGCCGAGGATCGCCGCCATGGCGCCCTCGCCCACGGGGACCGCCTCCTGATGGTATTTGCCCCTCAGATCGACCAGCGACAGGACATCCCGCAGATCGACGGCGCCTGCTGCATAAAGGGCGGCGTACTCCCCCAGGCTGTGGCCCGCCATCATCGCGGGGGCGGCGGACATCCGTCCGGAAAAAGCCAGCCAGGACGCCAGATCGGCGATGAGCACGGCAATCTGCGTGTTGGCCGTCAGGTCGAGCGCTTCCTGGGGGCCCTCAAAACAGAGGGCGGCCATGTCCCTCCCCAGGACCTCACCGGCCAGGGTAAAGAGGTCCTTGACGCTCTGCTCTCTCCGGAAGAGGTCCTGAGCCATTCCGGGGTACTGCGATCCCTGCCCCGGAAAGGCGACAGCGTATCTTGCCATGGTCTTCTCCCCGTTGTGTGGATCAGGATCCCTTTTCGATCGGGACGATTTCTCTTCCCTTGTAAGTGCCGCAGTTGGGGCAGACATGATGGGGAAGCTTGGGTGCCCGGCACTGCGGACAGGCGGTCGGCGCGGCCGGCTTGAGGGCATCATGGGCCCTTCGCATGTTTCTTCTGGATTTGGAATGTCTCTTGATGGGATTTGGCATGACAGGCGACTCCTCTTCGTTGCTATGTTTGTTCAGATTGAACCTTGAACCGTTTCAGGACCGCAAAACGTTCGTCGAACGTTTCGGCCTGGCATCGGCAGCTCTCCCTGTTGAGGTCGATCCCGCAATGGGGGCACAGCCCCTTGCAGGACTCCGAGCACAGGGGTTTGATCGGCATGTTCAGCATGATCTGTTCGAAAACCAGCGCGTCCAGGTCGATCGTATCCTCTTCGTAATAGGCGAACTCAAGATCCTCGGCGCTCAGCTCACACTCCTCCTTCGTCTGGGTCGGGGGCGGCGCAAAGGTGTATTTGAAGGCGGCGCGGACCGGCTGGCGGGTATTCTCCAGACAGCGTCCGCAGCGGGCCTCCACGGTGGCTTTCGCGGTTCCCTCGATGAAAACGTTCTCCTTCATCCTCCTGACGGTGCAGGCGACAGCGATGCGGTCCGGCATAACATCGGCCGGGTCCGCCTCGGGAAGAAGACCCCGAAACCACTGGCCGTCCCGTTCAAACCGGATATCCATCCCCCCTTCGGGGATCTTGCTGACACTGATCTTCAACGGATCGCCCCTCTGCAAAGCGGCAGCCCGATCCCTGCTTTCTCGAGCGTGGCCGTGTAAAGCGCTGAAGTAAATTACAAACCGGTCGTAATGTCAAGGATAATTTGTATTCCCACGCATTTCAAGGCCCCTAAGACGGTGAAAAGAGGTTGCGACCAGGACAGGCATGTGGTAGTCAGCGTCACTTTGCTTTGAGGCGTTTTCCCGGAATCCTATAGACAAATCGGGTGTTCAATTCAAATGGAATCTGCAATCCGCAGATTTTTCAAAAAGATAAATGCGCTGGCCCCGCCCGACAAGGGGATCTTCTTCATCTCCGTCTCGCAGTTCGGCGTCGCCTTTTCCTTCAACTGCATCATGGCGTTCATGCCCTTCTACATCCTGCGGATCAGCCCTTTCGGCACAAAGGAAACCATGATCTGGATCGGTCTGATCATGGGGGCGGCACACGTATTCGCAGCCCTGACCGCTACGCTCTGGGGACAGATATCGGCCCGCCTGAGGCCCAAGCTGCTTTTCGAAATCGCGATTTTTGGCAACGGCCTCATCATGCTTCTGATGGGGTTCATGGACAACCTCTATGTCATTCTGCTGCTGCGGATCATCCAGGGGTGCATGGGCGGGATATCCACCATCGGCCTGGTCCTGATCGCGTCGGTTTCGCCCCGGGAGAGGCTCCATAAGGAGATGAGCCGCTTCCAGATGGCGATGCACCTCGGGCAGCTCCTGGGTCCGCCGGCCGGCGCCTACATCGCCTCGACGCTGGGCTATCAATACCCTTTCATTGTTTCCTTCCTGGCCATTACGGTCATTACGCTGTTCTGCCATCGTCATGTGGCGGACGCCCCGCCCCGCCGGGAAATACGCCAGCAGGGCACCCTGCCGAAGCGGGGGATACTGGTCGGTTGGGCTCTGGGGTTCGCCGCCACGGTCCAGATCACCTTTCTGCCCAGCATCCTGCCCCATGTCCTCGAAGATTTCCGTCTGACGGGCAATGAAGCCCTTAACACCGCCGGCACCATCATGATGGCCTACACGGCGGCCGCGATTCCCGGCAACTATCTGATCAGCGCCATGGGGGGGAAAATCGAACTGAAAAAGCTGATCGCCTTTGCGACGGGGGCCGCCTGCCTTTGTCAGGTCTTGCTGATCGTCTGTCCCGGGGCGATCAGCTTTGCCCTCGTCCGGATGGTCCAGGTCGGATGCATATCGGCGGTCTTTCCCCTGGTCCTGTCCATCTTCGCCCGCGACGCCGGCGGGGGTACGCTCGGATTCCTGAACTCCTCCCGGTTTTTCGGCAACGCCCTGGGCCCCTTCATGGCCACATCGATTGTGGCCTATTCCGGGCTGCTCACCCTCTATCTGGTCATTGCCGGGATGACCCTGGTCGCGCTCTGGTCCTTTCTGGCCTCCCGCGGCGTGCAGCCGGTCTCCCTGTCGGGTGGAAAACCCGCAGAGCAGCAGTGAGCCGCCGGGTGGGCCGGAAGGCCGCAGGCAAGGGCGTCCGGCTCCTCCACCGGTACGGAATCGGGATCTCGAGTGGTTACAAGGATCTGGTCTTGACAACGGGCGCTGTAGGGCCCTATATGAATACGAGAAAGAAGTGAACCGCCGTTGGGCGGATATGCGAAAGGGGGTCCAGCCCAGGGCCGGAAGGGAAACCAGACGGAAAAAAGGGAATCCATGAACAACGAAAACATCAGAACACGCTTTGCCCCGTCACCGACGGGCTTTCTTCATATCGGCGGCGCGCGCACCGCGCTGTTCAACTGGCTGTTCACGCGGCGGCACTCGGGGACATTCATCCTGCGCGTCGAGGACACGGATCAGGCCCGTTCGACCGAGGAATCGACCCGGGCCATCCTGGACGCGATGGCCTGGCTCGGCCTGAACTGGGATGAAGGGCCCTGCTTCCAGGCGGAGCGGGTGGACATCCACCGGGAGGCGGTCGGGAGGCTCATCGAAAGCGGCAGCGCCTACTACTGCACCTGCACCCCCGATGCGCTCGAGGCGAAACGCAAGAAGGCACTTGCCGAGGGCCGGAAGCCCAAATACGACGGCAAGTGCCGCGATCTGGGGCTGGCCAGGTCCCCGGGCGCGGCGGTCCGTTTTCGAGGTCCCGAGGTGGGGACGACCGTCGTCCGTGACCTGATCAAGGGGAACATCTCGTTCAACAACGAGGAGCTGGACGACCTGATCATCGAACGCGCCGACGGC
>JBFMBA010000128.1:0-4510 GCA_040755475.1 Thermodesulfobacteriota bacterium | reverse complement strand
CGGCCCACAAGGGATCGGTGGGCGACGTCCTGTTCGTCGCCGGAGCCGCGGGCTACTTCGGCGCCCCCTACTTCTCGGCCATGTCATTTCTCAAAGCGGGCGGTGGGTATGCCCGCCTGGCCGCGCCCCGGTCGATGACCCCCTTTCTCGCCACGCGGGGGAGCGAGATCGTCTTCGTGCCCCAGGCGGAAACCGTGGAGGGGAGCGTCGCCTTGAAAAACAGGGATGCCCTTCTGGAACTGGCCGGGCGGGCGGACATGGTCGTCATGGGCCCCGGCCTTTCCCTTGCCGCCGAGACGCAGCAGCTTGTCCGGGAGCTGGCCGCCGGGATCGATAAGCCTCTTCTTATCGACGGCGACGGGATCACCGCCCTGGCGGGCAACCTGGAGGTCATCAGGAACCGGCGTGCGCCGACGGTCCTGACCCCCCATCCGGGCGAGATGTCGAGAATCACCGGGACACCGGTTCCCGAGATAGAGAAGAATCGGATTCCGATCCTCCGGGAGGCGGCCGCGGATCTGCGGGCATGGGTTGTCCTGAAGGGGGCCCGCTCGCTGATCGGGACGCCCGGGGGGAGGATCTTCATCAACCTGAGCGGCAATCCCGGGATGGCGACGGCGGGGTCGGGGGATGTCCTCACGGGGACGATCGCAGCCATGTCCGGCCTCGGTCTGCCCCTCGAGGAGGCGGTGCGCAAGGGGGTGTTCATCCACGGCCTTTCGGGGGACCTGGCCGCGGCGGACAAGGGGGAGGACGGGATCACGGCCCAGGACGTCCTCAATTACCTCCCCTACGCCATGAAGCAGGACCGCGAAGGGCCGGACGAGGCGCTGGCCGATCGCTACGAGGGGCCGGGGGTTGTCTGATTCCGTGTCGGGGATATACAATGTATATTGATGCGATCGATGATGTCGCCGACATGAAACCACCGAGGGAAAGGGACTGATAAACATCATGCACAACTTCAATTGCATCGCCACCGGAATCGGAAGCCTGCCGATAACCGATCCCGAGCAGGCCGTCCGGCTGGCGCTCACGTATCTGCCCGAGGCGCCCTTCTGGCCGCAGCTCCCGCGGCGCAGCTTCCATGAGCAGATGGACGCCCAGTACAGCGAGTCCCTGCCGGGGCTCGTCGTCGATGAGGAGAAAAGGAAGGTCTTCTTTGATACCTCGGGGGACCTGATGCCCGCGCTTGAACGGTTCTACGAACGATACCTCGCGAAGGACTGGTCGTTTTTCGGGATCACCGAGCGGTATGCGGCGGCATTTCCGGTCTTTGTCCAGGCCTTGCGGACAGGCCTTCCTGCAGACATGAGGTACGTCAAGGGGCAGATCACCGGTCCGCTCACGGCGGGCCTCTCCTTCAAGGATGAAACCGGTAGGGACATCATCCACGATGAAACCCTCTTCGACGTCCTGGTCAAGAATCTGGCGATGAAGGCCGCGTGGCAGATACGGGAGCTCGCGCCCTTCGGAAAGCCGGTGATCATCTTCATTGATGAGCCCGTCATGGAGACGCTCGGCTCCGGCTATTCCGCGGTGTCATCCGAAATGATTCCGGAAAAGCTCAACGAGATCATCGATACGATCCATGAGCAGGGCGGCATCGCCGGCATCCACTGCTGCGGTAACGCGGACTGGTCCCTGATTTTCAAAACCGGGGTGGACATCGTAAACTTCGACGCCTACGGCTATATGGACCGCGTTCTTCTTTACACGGCCGACATCAAAAAGTTCTATGCCCGCGGCGGTGCGCTCGCCTGGGGCATAGTTCCGACCGGGATGTTTGCCCGGGAAGAGTCCGCGGAGACGCTGGTCTCCAGGCTCGATGAAGGCATGACCCGGCTTGAGAAAGCAGGAATTGACCGGCGGGCGATACTCGGGCAATGCCTCATCACGCCCTCCTGCGGTATGGGGAGCCTCACACCCGACAAGAGTGTGGCGATTCTCAAACAGCTCAGGGAAGTATCGGACCGAATGCGGAAGTGACGATCCCTGGATCCAGGGCGGGGCGTGCGGGGTGCGCTGCCGTTCGCCGGAGGTGCATCGGATTCCGAGCCCGCCTCTGATCCGATGTGGAGGGGGGTACGCCTGCGTCTTTTCCTCGTCAAGCTGGGCTCCTAGTGACCGTCCTGAAAGAATAAAGGGCGAAGCGCGGGATCGCCGCACCCGCGCTTCGCCCGGCTTGAAAGGAGACTTCAGGTTCCGGCCGCAACCCTCCCCCTTATTTCACACAGCATTTTCCGGCGGCGGCGGTTACAACCGTCGTCGCTTCTTTACCGAACCAGAACAGGTATCCCATTCCGAGCCCCAGCAGCAAACCGCCGAGACCGGCCCAGAGCGCCGGCTGGTAGTCCACATCCCGGTAGACAACCTTTTCGGTCGTGGCCACCTTTTCGGTCGTGGCGATCTTTTCGGTGAGGGTTACCCGTTCGTGGGTCGCCACCCTTTCGATGATCACGGTCTTTTCGCTGATGACCACCGGTGTCTCGAGTACCATGAGGTCGTCGTCGGGAATTTCATTTCCGCACTGGCCGATGAAGCGGGCGCGGTAAATCCGGTTTCCGTCGGCGTCTTCCTTGACGAGCTTGGCAAGGAAGAACTGCCCGGGCTCCAGATACCCCGGTCCGTAGAGCACGCGGCGGCCCTTCTTGTTCACGCCGTAGTTCCTGAGGATGACCCTCTCGGTGTTTATGAACGCCTTCCACTGCCCCGCTTCCTTCTTGATCCGTTCCTGAGCCGCATAGAAGGTATAGGCCTTGTTCAGGAGCAGTTTCTTGTAGGGCTTGTCGGTGGCCGGAAATCGGTGCAGGAAAACCACTTTGGCCTCTTTGATTTTTTCCCTGGTGGTGACCGGCGGCTCCTTCGTGACCACCGGTGGATCCTTCGTGATGACCGACGGCCCCTTCGTGATCACCGGCGCCTCCTTTGTGATGACGGGCTCGCTGACGGTGGTCACGGGGTTTTGATCCTTTACGACCATGAAATCCTTTCCGCAGCCCATGAGCACCAGCGCACAGGAAAGATACAGGCATAACAGTCGTGCCATCCACCCCTTCGTCTTCATTTCCTTCGCCTCCCTTCTACGTCGGCCGGCACATGGATCACCTCATGGCCGTATTGAAATGCAGCGCTGTCGGCCTTCATGATGACCGGAGGATCCTCCACCCTCCGAGGCTGCACCTGGGTCTGCCCGCCTTGAGCGGGCGTGTCGCTTGTGACACCCCGGGACATGGATGGGACTGCCTCATCGGTACCCTTATGCTGCACGGGCAGCACGGCGCGGGGATCACGGGGCTCGCCTGCGATCGTTCCTCCCGCCCGGCCCTTATCCCCCGGAGTCCTGTTGACGCCGTTCGCGTCCGGTCCGGCCGGACGGTCACCCGCTGCGGTGTCGCCTTTCTTGTGGATGGGGAGTCCCGACCCCTCTCCCGCCTGAACACCCACGGCGGAAGGACCGGGCGATGGCTCCGCGGCCTCGGTTTTTGGTGGATGGGATTGCGGCCTGTCCGTTGCCGCACCGGTGGGCAGCGACGGTCTTGAGGAGGTCGCGCCCGTTTCTCTGATGATATGGATGATCTGTGCGCCGCCGGGGGGGGAGTCGGTTATCACCCAGCGGCCCCCGCTGTCCCTGTACGTAAACAGGTCGGCCGCCGCCGGTGTTCCAAACCCCATCCAGTAAAGGAGCAGCGGAGGAATCATGGAAAGACTGCGAGATGTCAGCCCCATGTTCTGGCCCTCTCTTCGCGGGTTCGGGCGGCATCGCGGCAGACCGGTCATGCACCGGAAAGCCCGCCCCTTTCGATGATCTTCAGCAGGGGCAGGATCCCGCGGCGACTTCCGGCACGGCATGATACTCGGGAAAACGGATGCCCCGTCCGCGAGGGCGGCCCGGGGCCTGCCGCTTTTCCCTATTTCAGAAGTTTACGCAGCGCCTTGACCGTGTCTTCTTTTCCCACAAGCGTCTGTTTTCCCTGCGGCGCGACGATGACGCAGGTGGGCGTCGCGTTGATCCGGTCCTCCTGGAGGTAATTGCCGTAGATCTTGAAGACCGGTGCCGTATCGAAGGGCCGGAGGGCAATTCCTTTTTTCTTCAGGAAAAGCTCCAGCGCTTTCTTGTCCGCGATTTTCTGGGTTGCCGCCTCAAAGAGGGCCGCTCTGACCGCGACTGCCAGGCGCAGATCTCCCCCCTCCTTTGCATTGAGCGCCGACAGAAAGTATCCGGCGTAAAGAACCGTTTCCCTGTGGATCGGTGTGTCGATGAAGACGACGCGGATCAGGTTTTTCTCGACCAGTTCCGTGATGAGGGCCGTGACTTCCGACTCTTCGGCGCGGCAGGGCCCGCAGAAATAATCCGTATAGATCCGGACCTCGACGGGGCCCGTGCCGAAGGCGGGCAGGCGGGGGGGACCGGCGGCATAGGACACCGTCGTCGATCCGGAAAAGAACAGGAGGAAGAAGAGAAGACCGGCGCCTGCCGTAAACACG
Organism: Thermodesulfobacteriota bacterium; assembly: GCA_040755475.1. Classification (GTDB taxonomy): domain Bacteria; phylum Desulfobacterota; class Syntrophia; order Syntrophales; family UBA5619; genus JAKAFS01. Next base: position 22 of record JBFMBA010000128.1, on the reverse strand, counting down.
GTCAGCCGCTTTCTGGACCGGT
>JBFMBA010000127.1:0-4643 GCA_040755475.1 Thermodesulfobacteriota bacterium | reverse complement strand
CGCGGCCCCCGCTTGTGCGGCGTGGGCCGCCAACGACTCCGCGATGGCCGTCCCGGACTGGCTCACGTGCGCGATCACCGGAACCCGCCCGCCAGCCTGCCCGATGGCGAATTCAAGCAGCGACCGCCGCTCACCGTCGGACAGGCTGACCGATTCGCCCGCGTGCATGGGCAGGGCCAGCGACTCCGCGCCGCGGTCCAGGTGAAAGCCGATCAGTTTCCCGAACAGGCCGTAATCGATGCGCCCTTGGGTTGTGAAAGGCGTCACCGGCGTATGCGCCAGTCCCGGTGTGAAGGTGGTCATGCCGGTCCCTCCTTACCAGCCGTGGGGTTCCGTCTCGAGGATACCCATCTGCAGGAGCTGGCCCTCGATATACGCCCGCCTTTCCCTGGTCGCCGTGGGCAGAGGCGGTCTGGTCGGCCCCGCGGGACGCCCCATGACGACCATACCCCCCTTGAGCGAAGAGGGATACTGGTCCCGGAAGATCATCCAGAGCCGGGAGATCTTGTACTGGCATTCCCGCGCCTGCGCCCAGTCGCCGCTCGCGCAGGTTGTGTAGAGCCGAAGGACGAGATTCGGGCAGATGGCGCCGGCCGAGGAGTAGGAGCCGGCTCCCCCCAGGGGAACCGACGGCAGGAGGTATTCAACCCCCGCGATCATGGCAAAGCCGGGCCGCATCGCGAGCGCCGCGCGCGACAGCTCGAGGAACTTCTCGCTGTTGAAGCTCGCCTCCTTGACGCCGATCAGGTTGGGCAGCCGCTCGATCAGCCGGCAAAGCAGCTCGCCGGTGATCTCGACCCCCGACAGGTAGCCGGGCGAGTTGTAGGCAAGAAGGGGCAGATCGATCGACGTGCCGAGCCTCACGAAGTAATCGTAGATCGCCTGCGGTGACGGGTTCCAGAAGTAGGGGGTAATCGCTACGATGCAGTCGGCGCCCGCCGTCTGGGCGTGGCGTGCCAGTTCCAGGGAATCCTCCACGGCCAGCGCGCTGACATGGATCGCCACCGGGACGCGGCGCGCGGTCGCCCCGATCACCGACTCGGCGCCCGCCTTGCGCTCCCCGATCGTCATGTTGAGCGACTCGGATTTGTGATAGGGCCAGGTGATCCCCGTCGCGCCGGTGCGCACATGGAAGTCGGTAGCCCGCTCCAGCGTCGGCAGGTCGAGGCTGAAGTCTTCCTTCAGCGGCGTGACCGGGGCCTGCATGACCCCTTTGAGAACCAGCGGCATGTGCTGAGTCCTTTGTCTCATTCGGGTGTGGAATGGCAACGGCCGGAAGGCCCACCCCTGCCATCAGCGCGCCTGGATGCCGCCCTCCTTGACCACCTTGACCCATTTCGCCAGATCGGAACGGATCAGGGAGCCGAATTCTTCGGGGGTGCGGCTCGGCGTGATGTCCGCCCCTTCGTTGCCGAAATGCCTTTTCACCTCCGGGTCCTGCATCGCCCGCAGAACGGCGGCATGGAGCTTCTCGACGATGTCGCGGGGCGTTCCGGCCGGCGCGAGCATTCCGAACCATTGAACGGCCTCGAAACCCGGCACCCCCTGCTCGGCTATCGTGGGAAGGTCGGGTGCGGCGGCGGTCCGTTTGGCGCTCGTGACGCCATAGGCGTGCAAACGGCCGGAGCGCGCCAGCGGCAGCGTGGTGAGACTCGACGCGACAGTGAGCGGGACATAACCGCTGACCGCGTCCATGAGGGCGGGATGGGTTGCCTTGTAGGGAACGTGGAGCATCTTCGTCCCGGTCATGTTCTGAAAGAGCTCCATCGTCATGTGCTGGATCGAACCGAGGCCGCCCGACGAATACTGCATCTTACCGGGATTGGCCTTCGCGTAGGCGATGAGCTCCTTGACGGTCTTCGGCTGAAGGGAAGGATTTCCGACCATCACGTTGGGCAGGGTCACCAGCAGCGAGACCGGGGCAAAATCGCGCACCAGGTCGAAGGGAACGTTCGTCATCAGCGCGGCATTGCTCGCGTGCGAGGCGATGCAGGTGACCAGGGTGTAGCCGTCCGGCGGCGTTTTGGCGACGAAGGCCGCGCCCACATTGCCGCTCGCGCCGGGGCGGTTTTCGATGACGACCGGCTGGCCGAGAATCTCGCTGAGTTTGGGCGCGATGATCCGCGTGGTCGTGTCGGTTCCCCCTCCGGGCGTCGACGGCACGACCCAGCGGATCGGCTTTTCGGGATAACCCGCGGCCAAGGCCGGCGAAAACGCGGCAAGGACGACCACTAGGACCAGGAGCAGGGCCGCTGCCAGCCCGCGCGCCAACAGTATTGAGACGTTTCGATATTGATTCATCTTGTCCTCCTCGTGATGTACCCGGAATCGCTAAACGCGAGCCCCGGGCTTTGGCCGATGGTTTTTCTTCACCGCACCCAGGGGTGCGGAAGCACAGACGGCGGGCGCATCAGCCGGGCCGATCCCTACCACCCTGGCGGTTCGTCTTTTAAAAACGCCATGCCGGTGAGCCGCTGCGCCAGCCTTTCCCGCTCAGCGGGGCCCAGGGGGCGCACGGGCGGGCGCGGCACGCCGCACTGGCGGCCCATCGTCTCCATCGCCGCTTTGATGCCCGCCAGTCCGTCCCTCAGCCCCGACGCCCCCGCGTCCGTCACGGCATGGTGCAGGGCCGCGATCTCCTCCTGCAGGGGCCGCGCCTCGGTATATTTTTCCTTTTTGCACAGGTCGTAGAGCTTTCGAACCCGGCGCGGCGCGATGCCGGAGAGGGGTGAAAACGCCCCTCCGCCGCCCAGGACAAAGGCCGATACCATGAACTCCGCCCCCGCCCACAACTGAAATTCCGGACGGGGCCGCCGGCCGTTTGAAAGGGCTTCCGCCATGAAAACCCAGCTGAAACTCGAATCCACAAGACCGGCAAGATTGGGAAGGCGGTCGATCAGCTGCAGCGTGATTTCGGTCGTCAGGGACGTCCCGGCGGTCTCGACAGGCGGATTGCAGATGAAAAAGGGCAGCTCCACGGACCGGCCGATCTGGACCAGATGCTCCACCACCATCGCGGGCTTCGGATGCCAGAAATAGGGCGGATGGGAAACGATGGCCGAGGCGCCGGCCTTTTCGGCATGGATGGCTCGTTCCACTGCCAGAGCGGTGCCCGCGTCGCTTACATGGGCGATCACCGGTACATGCCCTCCGACCTGCCCGACGGTAAACTCCAGCAGTTTCCGCTGCTCACCGTCGGTCAGGCTGAGATCCTCCCCTTCGGGCATGGGCAGGGCCAGCGCGTCGGCGCCCTGCTGCAGGTGAAACTCAAGCACCTTGTAATACGTTTCATAATCGATGCTCTGATCCCCCAAGAATGGGGTAATCGGCGTGTGAACCAGTCCTGGCTTGAATGGGGTCATCTTTCGCGTCCTGTTGAAAAAATTCACCAGCCGTGCGGTTCGGTTTGCAAAATCCCGAGCTCCTCCAGTTGGGTCCGTAAAAAGGCGATCCGCTCTTCGGTTGCCGTGGGCAGGGGCGGGCGGGTGGGGCCGACAGGACGCCCCATCATGATCATCGCCCCCTTGAGCGACGAGGGGTACTGTTCCTTGAAAAGCCGCCAGAGCCGTGAGATCTTGTACTGGTGTTCCCGCGCCGCCGCCCAGTCGCCGGCGACCATCGATGCGAAAAAGGCGTTGCAGAGGTTGGGCGCGATCGCTCCCGACGAGGAAAAGGACCCGCAGGCGCCCAGTGGATAGGCCGCCAGCAGATGCTCGACGCCGATGATGATGGAAAAACCGGGACGCATCTTGAGCGCGACGCGCGAGATCTCCAGGAACTTCGGGCTGTGGAATCCGGCGTCCTTCATCCCGATGTAATTCGGCAGCCGTTCGATCAGGCGCCGGGTCAACTCCCCCGTGAACTCCACCCCCTCGCCGTTTCGCCAGGGCGAATTGTACGTCAGCACGGGCAGATCGGTGTGCGTGCCGATCCGCACAATCGAATCGAAGATCTCCTCCTGGGACGGGCGGCGGCAGTAGGGCGAAATCGTCAGGATCATGTCCGCCCCGACCTTCTGGGCGTGTCGCGCCAGATCGAGCGAATCCTCCTCCGACAGGGTCCCGACGAAAATGGAGACGGGACCCCGCTTTGCCACCGTCTTGACGGCGATCTCCGCACCGAGCTTCCGCTCGGCGATCGTCAGATTGAGCGACTCCGCCTTGTGGTGCGGCCAGGCAATCGCCGGTGCGCCGTGGCGGACGTGAAACTCGACCATCTTTTCAAACCCGGCTCCGTCAAAGCTGAAGTCGCTCCTGAGCGGCGTCACGGGCGCCTGCATGATTCCCTGGAGCTGGAGTGTTATCGGCATATCCCTTCTTCCTCGTTCATATCGATCCGCCGACCGGGCGTGCCCACCGCGAAACACCGTGCGCGCGGGGATCTTCGCCGTCCCTCTCTCACCGACCCGGCGGGCACTACTATTCAGAGAGTCACCCCCTTTGTCAAGCATGTTTTTGAGGGCTTTTATTTTTGATATCTAGCCGGAAAACAGCCCCCTCTGTAACGGGGTCCCGACCAGGGCTGCGTCAAAGTTGGCGCCATCACTCTGATGTGGCTGGAAGAGGGTCCCGCCACTCACCTGTACAATTTTTGGCCCGTTCTACGGCTCGGCCGCTCCCATTCCCAAACTCGCCCTGCGGGCT
>JBFMBA010000126.1:0-6895 GCA_040755475.1 Thermodesulfobacteriota bacterium | reverse complement strand
ATCGATAATCAGAAACCGGTCCTCCCCTTTGACGATGTAGCTGTTGAGCCATTTCAGCGGACTTTTGGGCAGAGGAATTTCGACGCGGTACAGATTGGGGACAATTTCTTCAATCATGCTGCACATCCTTCAGATGGACCCGCCGGACGGGATCGAGGCTGCCGATCGACTTGACGCAGAATTCCGGACCGATGCGATCCTGTTCCTTCCGCTGGTTGAGCCGTCCTGACCTGTCCCGGTTCCCCATGGAACATCCCTGCGGGCCACCGTCAGCGTGTCGCCAAGACGTCGGCGGCCAGTACGTTCGGATTTTTCGCGCGGGCATTCCTGGTGGTCTTGAGGATTTTCGATTCACTGAAACCGGCTCCCGTGAACTCATTTAGGAAGGCACCGCCTTCCTTGGCGCCGCTGATTCAGGCAAACCAGTCCGCCTCGGTATGCGGCGAAGAATCGGCTGTGGGCCCGGCGAGAATGAGTTCGGCCGCGTAGACGCGACCGCCAGGCCTTACCACCCGAAAGAGTTCGCTGAAGATCGCTTCACGGCGGGGATTGAGGTTGAAGATGCCGTTCACGATGGCCACATCGATCTCGCCTTCCGTGAGGGGAAGGCGCTCGGCAGGGGACTCGCGGAATTGAATATTTTCCAGACCCGCTTCCCGTGCGGCCCGTCGTGCCCGGTCAAGCATCGCGCTGCTGAAATCGATACCGATGACCCGCCCGGCGGGGCCGGCTCTGCGGGCCGCTATCAGCGTATCGAGGCCTGCGCCGCACCCCAGGTCGAGGACGGTCGAGCCTGCAGAAATCTCCGCAGCGACGGAAAGATTCGAAACGCCCGCGAACGCGTCAACGCTGTATGCGGGAAGGGTTTCGAGCCATTCCTTCGGGTAGCCGAGGCTCTCGGCAAAGGCCCTTCCCACCGGGAACGGATGCGGTGCTTCCGGTCTTTCCGCCGCGAGGGAATATGCTTTTCTGACGCCCTCGTACAGCCGTTTTGCCAAACCTTCATCCATAAGGCGGTCCTGAGAATTCCATGACGTGCATCGGTATCACCCGGCAGGGTCCCCGACGATCCGCTCCTGCGTATGCTGCCGACCGGGTTGTCCCAACCGATAGGACATGAATCAAGGCCTGACCGGGGTTGTGTTCTCCTTCATGCCCGCCGGCACCGACGCTCTGCGGGCCGGCCTTTCTTCCATGTTCGCCCGGGTTCAGTGCTGACCTCTCAAATGCACCTCTTTCTGCTATTCCTTCGCATACACACTGATGCACAACACACAGGCCTTCTGTCAAGAACATTATCCGACCCGGGGGCTGCCGGCGGCGCAGCCCGCGAGACTCACCCCGGCGGGATGTCCGCTCCGAGGCCCGGGAGCCGGCCATTGGGCCCGCACCACCCCGTGGTCTCATCGAAACATGTTACCGAAAAGTGAGGGCTATCCGGCATTGGGTCGGCCGCTTGACAGGACGGCGGCGATTGCCTATAGTGCCGGTACCCCTGCCCGCACCCGGAATGATCCACCCGTAATAAAGAGAGGAAAGGCATGCCGGACAATCCGCTTCACCTGCTGATGCACCCCCGGTCCATCGCCACCGCCGGCGCGAGCAACAATCCGATGAAAATGGGTACCCTCCAGGCCCTTTCCATTCTCAAGGGCGGCTGGCAGGGGACCTTTTATCCCATCCATCCATCGGAAAAAACGGTCCTCGGCCACAAGGCCTACGCCTCGCCGCTCGATCTCCCCGGGCCCCCCGACCTGGCCGTGCTGGTGGTCCCGACCGACCGGGTCGCCCCCATCCTCGAGGATTTCGCGGCCGTCGGCACCAGGCGGGCGATCATCATCAGCGCCGGGTTCAAGGAGACCGGCCCCGCCGGGCGTGCGCTCGAGGAGCGGCTCAAGGCGATCGCCGCGGCATCGGGGATACGCTTTCTCGGGCCGAACTGCATGGGGATCCTGAACACCGCGATACGTCTGAACGTCACCATTGCCACCCCGGAGAAGCGCCCCGGCCGCCTCGGCATCGCCTCCCAGAGCGGCACCTACGTGGCCCAGACGCTCTCCTACCTCCGGGAGCGGGGCATCCGACTGAGCAAAGCGGTCAGCTGCGGCAATGAAACCGATATCGACATGACCGACGTCCTTGAATATCTGGGCGAAGATGAAGCGACCCGGGCGATCATCCTTTACATCGAGGGCATCCGCGACGGCAGGCGGTTCATCGAGGTCGCCCGGCGGGTCACCTCCGTGAAGCCGGTCCTGGCACAGTACGTCGGCGGATCGAACGCCGGCGCCAGGGCGGGGCTCAGCCACACCGGAGCGCTCGCCGGCCCCGATCTGCTCTACGACGGCATCTTCCGGCAGGCCGGAATCATCCGGTGCCACTCCATCGAGGACCTTTACGGCCACGGCTGGGTCCACGCCACCCAGCCGCGCATCCGCGGCAACAGGCTCGCCGTCGTCACCAATTCCGGGGGTCCGGGAACGGCGATCTCCCATTACGCCGAGAAGGGCGGCATGACGCTCCCCCGCCTCTCCGACGCCCTGCAGGCGAAGATCCGACCATTCATCCCGCCCCATGCGGCCGGCGCCAACCCGGTGGATATGACCTTCCACCTGGACATGCGGATCCTTGCCCACACCATTCCCGCGATCATCATGGAAAGCGGCGAGGCGGACGGCCTGGTTCTCCACGGGGCGATCGGCACCGGCTTCATGAAGACGGTCTACCCCCGAGTCAGGGAACTGATGGGGAATATGTCCCGGAAAGCGTTTCTTGCAATGACGGCGACGGACATGACCGCCGCGGTGGCGCTGACTCAGAACTATCGGATACCCCTGGTGATCTCCTCTTTTTTCGGCAGGCGGGACGACATCACGTCCGGGTACATGGACCACGAGATCCCCGTCTTCGATTCGCCCGAGAAGGCGGCGCGGGCCATGGCCTCCCTGCTCCGTTACAGGGAGATCTGCCAGCGAAAACCTTTCGTGAAGCCTGCCCTTCCGGCCGAGAATCGGGAGGCGGCCCGGATCATCGGCTCCGCGCTCGCCGCCGGGCAGGGCGCCCTGGACGAGCATCAGGCGAAAGGGGTCCTGGCCGCCTACGGGGTCCCCGTCGTCCGCGGGGAAAAAGCCGCGACGGTCAGCGAGGCCCTGGACATTGCAAGGCAAATCGGCTTCCCCGTCGCCCTGAAGGCCTGCACCTGGCCGATCATGCATAAGAGCGAAAAGGGGCTCGTCGCCCTGAACGTCCGGACCGAAGCGGCCCTGCGCCGGGCGTTCCGAGCGGTCCGCAAAGCGGCGGGAGGGGAAATCCCGGTCCTTGTCGAGGAGATGGTGAGGGGAAGCCGCGAGTTCGTCGCCGGGGTGACCCGCTTCCCCGGCTTCGGCCCCTGCGTTCTGTTCGGCCTCGGCGGTATCTTCACCGAAGCGTTCAGGGACGCCGCTTTCCGTGCGGCGCCCCTGAACGTGATCGAGGCGGAGGAGATGCTCTCAGCGATCCGCGCAAAGGCTCTTCTGGCGGAGTTCCGCGGCCTTCCCGCCGTCAATCTGCCGGCGCTCGCCGGCATCCTTCAGACGATCGGCGACATGGCGCTTCTCCATCCGCAGATCGCCGAGATCGACCTCAACCCCGTCATCATCGCGGGATCTCAGCCCGTGGTCGCCGATGCCCTGATGGTCCTGGCGGGCTGAGCTACTTGCCCGACCGGTTTGCACTCCAGGGGGAGCTGTTGCCGCCCGCCCGAACAGTCCCCTGCATGGTGGTGCCGACGACGGTCCCGGTATAGCTGGCATCGCCGATCTTGAAGCTGATCTTGCTCCCCGACAGGCGGCCGTCGGTGATGGCGATGCGGTCCTTGCCGGAAGCGAGTTCGCCGCTGACCATCTGATAGGTCTGCTTTAGCTTGAGATCGCCCTGAGGCAGCTTCCACGTGCCTTCCACCTTGGCGGGCACGATCCAGAAATAGGCCTGGCAGTAGTTGTTGTCACACCCCTCTTCCCGGCCCAGCTTGATCGTCTCATCGGCCGTCCAGTCCCCCATGTCGAAAGAGTTGGAAACGATGCGGGTGCCGGGCTTGAGATCGAGAATCAACGGGCGGAGCCTCAGGTTGATGTCGGGCAGCAGGAACATGGTGATCACCGTTGCCTGGGAAAAATCACTCTCGAACAGGTCCGCCTTGACGAAACGGGCCTTTTCGGCGACCCCTTCCCGGGCGGCGGTGCGCTGGGAGAGCTCGACCAGGTCGGGGTTGTATTCGATGCCGAGCGCGCGTGCGCCGCGCTTGGCCGCGGTGATGACAAAACGTCCGTCGCCGGAGCCGAGGTCGATCACGTAATCCCGGGCCGTGACCTGCGCCAGGCTCAACATCTTGTCAGCCAGCGCCTGCGATGTCGGCACCCATATCACGTCCTTGCCGGCCTGGCCGACCGACGGCTGATACTCCTCTTTCCCCGCCGGCGCCTGTGCATAGACGGACGCGGCTACCATGACGGACAGACACAGGACCAGAAAGATCTGACGTAAGAAGCGATGTAGACTCATAACTTTTCTCCTTTGATGATGATATAAAAATACCGGGGAAGGTCATTCCCCATGAACGCGGTGCGGATTCATCCGGCACCGTTATCTTTTTTTCTGTCGGGATCGGGCGGCCACCAGGAAGAGCGCCCCCGCGAAAAGCAGGACCAGGCCGGCCGTGGCGCCGGTGCCCGTATAGACAAGACTTGCCCACAGCATATACCCGCAGGAGAGGCAGAACATCAGAGGAATGAGAGGATACAGGGGAACCTTGAAGGGACGTTCGACACCGGGCTCTCGCAGCCGAAGTGCAAACAGGGCGATTCCCGTCAGGAGAAAAAAGAGCCAGAACACGGGGGCGGTGAATTCCACCATGGTTTCAAATCCCTTGCGGGTCACCGTCCCCAGGATGACCAAACCCGATGCGATCGCCCCCTGGAGCAGGAGGGCATTGGCCGGAACATTGGACTTCTCCCGCCAGCGGCCGAGGAACGCGAACAGGTCGTAGTCCTGCCCGATGGCATAATTGGTCCGGGCGCCGGTGAAGATACAACCGTTGATCGCCCCCAGCGCCGTGACGGCGATCAGGGCGCTGACCACCTTTGCCCCGCCCTCGCCGAAGGCCCTGCGCATCAGATCGGCCGCCACCACGTCCGAGCCGCTCATGGCGGTCAGCCCCAACCCGTTGACGTAGGCAAAACCCGCAAAAAGATAGAGAAGGGTAATGGCGCCCAGCCCCCATAGCATCACACGGATCATGTTGAGCCTTCCTTCGTGAAGCTCGGCCGAAATATAGGCCGCCTCGTTCCAACCGCCGAAGGTCAACAGGACGAACACCATGGCGAGGCCGAAGGAAGCCCCGCCCGAGGATGAAGCGGCGGCCGTCGGGGGCAGCGGCGGAGCGAAGGCGAGCCCCGCGAGGCACACGGCAAAAAGGCCGACGACCTTCGCCGCCGTGAGCACCTTCTGCGTCCATGCTCCCGTGTGGGTGCCCAGCACATTGGTGAGGGTCAGCGCGATGACGACCATGAAGGCGCATACCGGTGCGCTCAAGAGGGAGGGGAGAAGCTGCGAGAAATAGTCCCCGAAGACGAAGGCCAGCAGCGCGATGGAGCCGGGCTGGATCACCGTCATCCGGGCCCACCCGAAGAAGAAGGCCACATTCGGCCCGAAGCCCCGGGTGAGGTAGTGATAGTCGCCGCCGGCATGGGGATAGGCGGTGGCGAGCTCGGCGTAGCAGAGGGCCCCGATCAGGGAGATGACTCCTCCGAGAAACCAGGCGAGAAAAAAACCCCCTTCGCTTCCCGTGTTGGCCGCGACGAGCGACGGGGTCTTGAAGATGCCCGTTCCGATGACAACGCCGATGATCAGGGCGACGCCGTCAGCAAGGGAAAGTGTCTTCTGGGGTGCCGCCGCCTGCTCCTGCATACCGATACCGCCTGACTCCAGAAATGATCCGTGCCGTGAAGCGCGGCTAAGATAAGCCTGCCGGTTTGCCATGTCAAGGAGATTTTCTTGATCAAGGAAGGAACGTGTATCATCCCGTCAGACAGGGATTTCGGGCCGCCGCACTCTCGTCGAGCCGCTTCACCTTGCAGCACACCGGCGCCCCCCGGAGCAACCCGGGGTTCTCCCCGGCCTCCCGGACGACGGACCGGAAGGCCTCGATGAAACCGTCCAGATCTTCCTTCGTTTCCGTTTCCGTAGGCTCGATCATGATCGCACCGTGAACGTTGAGCGGAAAGTAAATGGTCGGCGGGTGATACCCGTAATCCATCAGGCGTTTGGCCATCTCCAGGGTGGTGACCCCGGCTTCCTTCTGATTCCGGTCGGAGAAAACGCACTCGTGCATGCAGGGGCGGTCGAAGGCGGGGTGCAGGACATCCTTGAGCTTTTCCCGGATGTAGTTGGCGTTCAGGACGGCGAGCCGGCTGGTCTGCCTCAATCCCTCCGGCCCCATGCTCAGGATGTAGGCGTACGCACGCAAAAGAACGCCGAAGTGGCCGTGAAAGGCCAGGACGCGGCCGACGGAATCCGGAAAATCTTCTGACAGTTCATACGCCCCGGTCCTGTTCACAATGCGGGGAACGGGCAGAAAACGGCCGAGATCCTTCCGGACGGCCACCGGACCGGCGCCGGGCCCTCCACCCCCGTGGGGTGAGGAGAAGGTCTTGTGGAGGTTCAGATGCAGGATGTCCACGCCGATTGCCCCCGGCCTTACGACACCCAGGACGGCGTTCATATTGGCCCCGTCGCCGTAAACGAGCCCACCCCGGTCGTGGACGATTCGCGCGATCTCGCGGATGTTCCCTTCGAAGAGCCCCAGGGTGTTGGGGTTGGTGATCATGATCCCCGCCGTCTCCGGGTCCATCAGCTTCGC
>JBFMBA010000125.1:0-7436 GCA_040755475.1 Thermodesulfobacteriota bacterium | reverse complement strand
CACGATCGACCCCAACCGTCTTCTGGCCTACAACATCCCGCTCATGGCGGTGATGGAGGCGGTCAAGAAGAGCAACCGCGACGTGGAGGGCAGGGTCCTGGAGTTTTCCGGAATCGAATACATGATCCGGGGGCGCGGCTATATCAAGGGGCTCAAAGATCTGGCCGGGATCGCCGTGGGCACCGACGGACGGGGGACGCCCATACTCCTGAAGGACGTGGCGGAGATCAAGCTCGGGCCGGAGATCCGGCGGGGATTGGCCGAACTCGACGGCCAGGGAGAAGTGGCGGCCGGCATCGTTGTGGTGAGATTCGGGGAAAACGTTCTCAACGTGATCGAAAGGGTCAAGGAGCGGATCAAGACCGATATTGTTCCGAGTCTGCCCAAGGGGGTCGAGATCGTCACCACCTATGACCGCTCTGACCTCATCGAGCGCTCAATAGACACCCTGAAGGAAGAGATCATCAAACTGTCGATCGCGGTCAGCGTGGTCTGTATCGTCTTTCTCTTCCACCTGCCCAGCGCCCTGGTGGTCATTCTCACCCTGCCGCTGGCCATCCTGATCTCCTTCATCTGCATGTATTATCTGGGGCTCACCTCGAACATCATGAGTTTGAGCGGCATCGCCATCGCCATCGGCGCCATGGTGGACGCCTCGATCATCATGGTGGAAAACGCCCACAAGAAACTGGAGGAGTGGGAGGCGGCGGGCAGGCCCGGAAACCGGATCGATGTCCTCATCGAGGCCGCCAAGGAGGTCGGCCCCTCGCTGTTCTTCGCGCTTCTGGTAATCAGCGTGGCCTTCCTTCCCGTTTTCACCCTGCAGGCCCAGGCGGGCAGGCTCTTCAAGCCCCTGGCCTATACCAAAACCTTCGCCATGCTCTTTTCCTCCTTCCTGGCGATCACGCTGACCCCCGTCCTGATGACCCTTTTTGTCCGGGGCAAGATCCGACACGAGGACAAAAACCCGGTCAGCATCATCCTCCGCGTCATCTACGAGCCGGTGGCGTCCCTCTCGCTGCGCTTCCGCAAGAGCGTCATTTTTATCGCGGTGATCGTGATGGCCCTGACGGTCTATCCCTTCATCAAACTGGGATCGGAATTCATGCCCCCCCTTTACGAGGGGACGCTTTTCTACATGCCCGTCACGGTGCCCGCGGCGGGGATCACGGAGGTCTCCAAACTCCTGCAGCTCCAGGACAGGTTGCTCAAGAGGTTTCCGGAAGTCGCTTCGGTTTTCGGCAAGGCGGGGCGGGCGGAAACGGCGACCGATCCGGCGCCGCTGGAGATGTTCGAGACGGTCATCAACCTGAAACCGGAAGCCCAGTGGCGGCCGGGAATGACCGTGGAGGCACTGAAGGACGAGATGAACGACGCCCTCTCCATACCGGGGGTGGCCAATTCCTTCACCATGCCGATCAAGGCGCGGACGGATATGCTCTCCACCGGCATCCGGACGCCCGTGGGGATCAAGGTGCTGGGCGCCGATCTTGAAGAACTGGAACGGATCGGAATCGAGATAGAACATGCGGTGAAGGATGTACCCGGCACGCGAAGCGCCTATGCCGAACGGGTGACGACCGGCTATTTTCTCGATTTCATCATCAAGCGCGAAGAGATCGCCCGCTACGGGCTCTCCGTGGATGACGTGCAGGAGATCATCCAGACGGCCGTCGGGGGGATGAACCTGACCACGACAGTCGAGGGAAGGCAGCGGTACCCCGTAAACGTGCGGTACGCGCGGGAGCTGAGGAACGATCTGGAAAAGCTCAAAAGGGTGCTGGTGCCTCTCAAGACCGGCGCCCCGTCGTCGGGCGGCGGCATGGCAATGGGCGGCTCCCCGGCCGGCGGCGCCCGACCGATCGCCCAGGTGCCGATGGGGCAGCTGGCGGACATACGGGTCGTCAAGGGACCGACGGCCATCAAGAGCGAGGAGGGTCTTCTTTCCCTGTACGTCTATGTGGATTTTGCCGGCCGGGACGTGGGCGGATACGTGGATGAGGCCAAGAAAAAAGTGGCCTCCCTGAAGATACCCGAGGGCTACCGCCTGCATTGGAGCGGTGAATACGAGTTCCTGGTGAAGACCCACCAGCGGCTCAAGGTGGTGCTTCCGCTCACGGCCCTGATCATCTTCGTCCTGATCTTTCTCAACACGAAGAGCATCGTCAAGACGCTGATCGTGCTGCTGGCCGTGCCCTTTTCGCTCGTGGGATCCTTCTGGCTGCTCTATATTCTGAACTACAACATGAGCATCGCCGTATGGGTCGGCATCATCGCCCTGGCGGGACTGGATGCCGAGACGGGCGTCGTCATGCTCCTGTACCTGGACCTCGCCTACGAGAAATGGCGCAGGGAAGGAAAACTGGCAAGCCTGAAGGATCTGCGGGAAGCCATCATGTACGGCGCCGTCAAAAGGATACGGCCCAAGATCATGACGGTGAGCGTCATCCTGGCCGGCCTTATCCCCATCCTGTTTTCCCACGGCGCCGGCGCCGACGTGATGAAGCGGATCGCCGCGCCCATGGTGGGCGGGGTCATCACCTCCACCATCCTCGAGCTGCTGATCTATCCGGCCATCTACATGATCTGGCGGTCGAGGGCGTTCAAAAAAACAGACCAAAGTACGGTTCGTCCGTCGATCGCCTGCTGATTTCGGGGCATGATGCGCGTCCCCTCTTTACAGGCGGGCTTCTTTGTGGACGGTCCGGGCGGCGAAAGAGTCGATTTCCATCTGCCGTCACCGCTGTCGGTGCTCATGGAAATTGCCTTGACACGCCGAATCACTCTTTCAGGGCCTGTTCAAAACGGCGCGCTATCTCGACGTAGGCAATGGGCGCAAAAGGCTCCGAGGGGCCTCTGTCCACCTTCAGACTCACGAAAGTCGGGCCGGCCTCTTTCCATATCGCTGCCAGTTGCCCACGGAAATCCGCCAACTGGTCGAACCCGTAGGCTCTCAGACCCGACGCCCGAGCCAGTTCCGTCAGATTGTATTTTCCCGCCCCCGGAAGCGGTATTCCGCCGGGAACCTCGTACAGTCCGTTCTCCAGCACGAAATGGATGAGGTTATCGGGCTGAACCCCGGCAATGGTCACCAGGGTTCTCAAATTCATCAGGAGGCTGCCGTCCCCGTCCAGCACAATGACCTTCCGGTCGGGTTGCGACAGGCAAAGGCCCAAACCCAGGGATGAAGCGTAACCCATGGCCTCCGCGACATAAAAGTCAAGAGAACCGGAAGAAAGCTTGTGCCAGTCTTTGATGGCGCTCATGGTGGCCAGCACGATCTCATCGGTCCGCATGTCGCGGATCGCCTGCAGCGCTTCGTATCGTTGCATCATCCGTCTGTCCCCCTTCCGCCCGGCACGAAGTCGTCGGCGCTGGCAAGGAGAACCGCGACGGGTCTCGATTCACGCTCCGCCCGCGATATCGCTTCCGAAATCCTGTCGACCTCATGGTCCGAGTTCACCAGTTCGTAGGGGATATCCAGCGCCTTCAGGAAGGGTTCCGTGATTTCCCGCTGGCCTTTTCTCATCTTTCCGGCGGGGGTCTCCTCGATCAATCGATACCCCAGATAGCCGATCAGAAGGACCAGCGGAAACCGATAGCCCGCAGCCCATCTCAATATATTGCCCGAATCGAAGGCGCCCTGGTTCTCCATCAGCGCCACCCCTCTTTTCCCCCCCATGTGCAGTCCCACGCAAAGGGCGATGCCCTCTCCTTCAGAGCATACCTGAATCACGCGCAGCGAAGAATCGCCCAGCATCGCGTCGTGGATGAAATGGGTCTCGCTGTCCGGAACCCAGGCGATGTACTCGATGCCGCTGTTCCTGAGCGCTTCGCAGATCAACCATCCCCTCCTTGTCATCGCTTCCTCCTCCCGAAACTGTAAAACACCCGGTTGCGTCAAACCGATTTCTGCGACATTCGTGTCCCCGCTCCCCTGCTCCGGTTTCGCCGATCGGAACCGCCAACCACGAAAAAAATACCATCACACGGAATGGCGACGCACATACCGTATGAAGGGTTCTATTGCAACCCTCTACAGAGGTGTACGGGGGATGTCAGTTGTCCTGTGGAAGTGCTGTTTGTCGCAGAGCTACCAGAAGCGGTCTTGGGTGTCAAGGGGATTTGATTGCATAGATTGACAAGAACAGCGGTTACAGGCAATATGTGGCGATGGAACATGAAGTCCCCATCCGGCTGGGCTTTTTCTTCGGCAGCCTGCTTGTCATGGCCCTCTGGGAGGTTGCCACACCCCGCCGCAAACTGGCGACTGCCAAGGGTACGCGCTGGTTGGCCAATCTGGGCCTGGTTGCGGTCGATACGCTGGCCCTGCGCCTGCTCCTGCCCCTGCAGGCGGTGGGCACGGCCTTGTACGCATCCGATCATGGCTGGGGTATTTTAAACAGCGTCCCATTGCCGGAATGGCTCAAAATAACCCTTGGGGTGTTGTGCCTCGACCTTATCATTTACGGGCAGCACGCCAAGTTTCACACGATCCCCATTTTCTGGCGTTTCCACCGGGTGCACCACACGGATCTGGATTTCGATGTGACGACCGGCGTCCGCTTTCACCCGGTGGAGATTCTCTTGTCCATGGGGATCAAGATGGCCGCGGTGGTGCTGCTGGGAGCGCCCGCCGTTGCCGTCATCCTCTTTGAGGTTCTGCTCAATGCGACCAGCCTGTTCAACCACGGCAACGTCCGCCTGCCGGGCCGCATCGATGGGGTGCTGCGGCTGCTCGTTGTTACGCCGGAGATGCACCGCGTGCACCACTCGGTGGTCATTCGGGAAGACAACAGCAATTTCGGTTTCAACCTCCCGTGGTGGGACCGCCTTTTCGGCACCTATCGTGCCCAGCCCGCCGCGGGACACGAAGAGATGACCATCGGCCTCAAACAGTTTCGCGATGCCGAGTTGCTCACCTTCCCCCGTCTGCTTACGCTGCCCTTTACCTCAAAACCGACCCATTGACAGGCATCCCTTTACACAATTGTATAAGAACCGGTCTTTAACGTCCCTATCCCACCCATCTGCTGAAAATATTCGCACCTGCACCGTCGATCATCTCCATTATGGGAGGAAATCCTGCTCCTCTGATCTCAGAACCCGATGGGAAGAGCACGGTGCGTATTTGAAATGATCTCCCTATATATCAAATGATCAATGTGTTCATGGCGTTTATCGCTCAGTGGAGGGAAGGGTTCCAGGCAAGCCTTCTTGGTGACCGGGTACTTTTTATCCACATGGATCAGGGACAGGGAGATTTGGGAATTTAATACCCACTCACTATCCCCCCTTAGAAAATATCTTGAAGGGCTACCGCTGCATCGATATTGATTCCGGTACCATTATCATTATTATTTCATGTAGTAACAATGTGTTGCTATTATATGCCCGCCCACAGAAATGGGTTGGCACGCTAGCTGCAATAAATGGAGGCGAACGGGGAAATGAAACGCGGAAGGTCGATTTGAAAAGACCAACCATTTATATTGAAAGGAGAAAGAAAATGAAAAAGACGCGAACAAATGCAACCCTATTGATCTTAGCAGTGATTGCCGCAATCGCTATCGGATCGTACGCCTATGCCGACTGGGGAATGGGTTACGGTCGCCACACGGCCTACGGCTGGGGTCCCGGCTATGGTCCGGGTATGATGGGACCGGGCGCATATGAAGGTTACGGCATGGGGCCTGGAATGATGGGGTATCGAGGAGATCGCGGTAACAATTGGGACAATTTGAGCAAAGAGGACGCCGCGAAAATCGAAAATGAACAGGCAACCTTTTTGAAGGCAACGGAGCAGCTTCGGCAGAATATTTACGCAAAAGGGCTTGAGTTAAGAAGCGAACTTACCAAGGGGAATCCCAATGCCGAGAAGGCTTCCGCCCTGCAGAGAGAACTGTCCGGCCTTGAAGGCCAACTGGATCAAAAGCGGGTTGATCATATGATTGCCCTGAGAAAAATCACCCCCAACGTCGGCAGGAGCTTTGCCGGAAGAGGGATGATGGATGACGGTCCCGGCGGCTACGGTCCCTGCTGGAGATAACATCCCATTGCACCCTGAACCGGGGCGTTCTTTACGACCGCCCCATTCACTTTCAGGATGGCCTTTGGCAAGCGCCATCCTTTTTATTGGTAGTAACGATCTCATGGCAATTACGAGGCATCACCGTCCTGGGATTCAAACAACGTTGAATGACATTTCCGTTTGATGTGATAATATAACGTAAAGGGCTAAAAAGAGTTGCGTAGGCAAAGAGGGGCAGTTCAAGCGGGCAGATGATGCCATAAAATGAGGAGGTCCCCAATATGAAAAGATATCTCGCATTATCTCTTCCGGTTGCGGCCGGCTTGCTTGTGTCCTGCGCGGGTGATGGTTACATGGGTGCGCAAGGGCGTCGCGGTTGGGGGTCTATGATGCATTACGGCTTCGGATATGGAGGGATGTTCATGTGGATCATATTTCTGATCGTCGTCGGCTTTCTAATCTATTTTATCGTTCAGGCCCAGAAAGGAAAAGACCAGACCTTGACGCACAGTGAAAGCCCGCTGGACATACTCAAGAGGCGTTACGCAAAGGGAGAAATCACAAAGGACGAATATGACAGAATGAGAAAGGACATGGAATGACAACAGGCCTTCGTGTCCTCCCGGACTTTTCAGACAATCAGGGGGATGGGGTACAGACATGGAAGGGCAAACGGATGGCAACCTGACGGCGAAAACCAGGAGACGCTATAACCGCGTCGCCCCCTTTTATGATGTGATGGAATCCATCATCGAGCGGACCTTCAGCCGATGGCGGAAAAGGCTGCTGGCACGCGCCAGGGGAGACGTTCTCGAGGTCGGGGTCGGTACGGGGAAGAACTTTCCTCACTATCCGCGGGGCGTCAATGTAACGGGTTTGGACATCGCCGACAGGATGCTGCATCGGGCGCGACTGCGGAGCGAAAGGCTCGGTTTCCCTGTCCATCTGATGGAGGGTGATGTTCAGTCCCTTCCGTTCACCGACAATACGTTCGACACGGCCGTTGCGGCGTTCGTCTTTTGCTCGGTTCCCGATCCGGTCCGGGGGCTGATGGAGCTGGGGCGCATCGTCAAGCCGGAAGGCCGGATTCTCCTTCTTGAGCATGTGCGCATCGACAGGCCGGTCATCGGCCCCTTGATGGATTGCCTCAACCCTCTGGTGGTTCACGCAATCGGGGCGAACATCAACCGCCGCACGGTGGAAAATGTAAAGAAGGCGGGAATGCGCATCGAGCAAATCGAGCACCTGGGGATGATGGACATGGTTAAAATGATCACTACAAAAAAGGACGGGGTATGGCCGACAGGCGGAACGTCTTGAAAATAGAGTTGCTGGGAAAGCCCGACTGTCACTTGTGCGAGGTCGCGGAAGGCATCGTCGAGAAGGTGTGCACAGGTCTTTCGTT
>JBFMBA010000124.1:0-3854 GCA_040755475.1 Thermodesulfobacteriota bacterium | reverse complement strand
GAAGGAGGATTTCCCGCGCCAGGTCGATCTTGTCCACGCCGAGGATGACGATCGTCTCCCTGCCGATCCGGTTGATCGTCGTATAGAGGTAGTGGATGTTGATGTCCGCCTTGGCCAGGGGCTTGAGTATGGCGTTCATCCCGCCGGGATGAAGCGGCACCTCGGCGGCAAGGACGTCGGTGAGTTCAAAGTTGAAGCCGAAGCTCTCCAGGATCGTCGCCGCCCGCTCGGGGTCGCTGACGACCATCCGCACGGTGCTGTTTTCCGCAGCGCTTGCCGCCAGCAGGGCCTTGGCCGTGATGTCTTCCTTGTCGAGAATGTTCGTCAGCCGGCCAAGGGTGCCCGGCACGTTTTCCAGAAGGACGGAGATCTGCTTGACTGCCATATCAAACCGCTGCCTCAATGTATTCAAACCCGGCCGAAAAGGCCCTGTGGTTGATTTCGATGATTGATTTCCTCATGCTTCCCATGACCTCCTCCATGCTGCCGAGGTAGATGTCGGGCGGTACGAGACCGGTCACCTTCAGAAACGCCCCCATCATCACCGTATTGACGATGCGGAGATTGCCCAGCTTCTCGGCGATCTCCGAAGCGGGGACCTTGAATATCCGCACATCGTGGCGGGAAGGGTCGACGGCGATGATGGAGGAATTCAGGAAAAGGGAGCCTCCCGAGGCCATGCGGTTCTGAAAGGTGAAGAGCGAGGGGGTGTTGAGGACCACCAGGTGGTCCGGCTTCGAGGCGATGGGCGATGCGATCTCTTCGTTCGAAACGGAGACGGTGCAGTTGGCGGTGCCCCCTCTGACTTCCGCCCCGTACGCCGGAAGAAAAGTGACCTGATACCCCGCGCTCATCGCGCCGTGGGCGAGGGTAAAGCCCATCATGAGCACCCCCTGGCCGCCGAAACCGGAAAACAGGCTCTTGACGATCATGGCGTTTGTTCCCCCTTCCGCCCTTTCGCCTCCGGAAGGTCTTTCATGACGCCGAGGGGGAACGCCTTTGCCATGACCTCGTCGATCCAGCGGCAGGAATCGATCGGCGTCATTTTCCAGTTCGTCGGACAGGGGGAAAGAATCTCGACCATGGAAAATCCCCGGCCGTCGATCTGGTATTGGAAGGCCTTCCGGATCGATTTTTTCGTTTTGATGATGCTGGCCGGGGAGTTGACCTTGCACCGTTCGATGTAGACCGTTCCCGGGAGCAGGGTAAACACCTCGGATATGCGGATCGGATGGCCGTCGAGCAGGGATTCGCGCCCCGCGGGCGACGTGGTGGTCTTCTGATCCAGCAGGGAGGTCGGCGCCATCTGGCCGCCCGTCATGCCGTAGACGGCGTTGTTGATGAAGATGGCGGTAATGTTTTCCCCCCGGTTGGCCATGTGGAAACTCTCCGCGATGCCGATGGCGGCGAGGTCTCCGTCGCCCTGGTAGGAAAAGACGATGCGGTCCGGCAGGACCCGCTTCATCCCCGTGGCCAGGGCGGGCCCGCGGCCGTGCTGCGCCTCGATCATGTCCACATCGAAGTAGTTGTACGCCAGAACGGCGCATCCCGCAGGCAGTACGCCGATCGCCCGCCCCCTGATCTGGAGCTCGTCGATCACCTCCGCGATCAGCCGGTGCGCGATGCTGTGACCGCATCCGGCACAATAGTGGAAGATGGCGTTTTTCATGCTTTTGGGTCTTTCAAATACTTTTTTCATAGTCATGTTCCTGCCCCGTCCCGATCCGGCCGCTGGTGTCCGGCCCGTCGGGAAGTCCGCTAGCAATGGTCGATCATTCCCAGTTTCCGGTCGTACTGGCGCAAGACCACATTGACCAGTTCCATGGGGGTCGGCACCACGCCGCCCGGCCGCCCGTGGAAGCCGATCTTCGCATGCCCCTGGATGGCCAGCCGCACATCCTCGAGCATCTGTCCCGTGCTCATTTCAAAAACGAGGAAATTCTCAACGGTCTTCGTCAGATCGCGCAGTGCATTTTCCGGGAACGGCCACAGGGTAATGGGCCGGAAAAGACCGGCCCGGATCCCCGATTCCCGGAGCCGCTTGATGGCCCCCTTGGCGATCCGGGCGGAGGTTCCATAGGCTACCAGCACCAGTTCCGCATCTTCGGTCATGTAAGACTCGTGGCGCGTTTCCGTTTCGGCGATCGCGCGGTACTTCCTCTCCAGCGTCCAGTTGTGCTCTTCCATCTCCAGGGGGTCGAGGATCAGGCTGCGTATGATTTTGCTCTTGCCGTCCCCGGCGCCGCGCATCATGTAACTTTCGGGATAGACCCGCGCCCCGGCCTCCTTGAAGACCACCGGCTCCATCATCTGTCCCATCATGCCGTCGGCCAGGATCATGACCGGCGTCCGGTACCGATCGGCAAGATCAAAGGCGTCCATGGTCAGGTCGGCCAGTTCCTGGGACGTGGCCGGCCCCAGGACGATCACCCGGTAATCGCCGTGACCGCCTCCCCGCGTGGCCTGGAAGTAATCGCCCTGCGCCGGGGAGATGTTCCCCAGACCCGGCCCCCCCCGCATCATGTTGACGATCACGGCGGGCAGCTGGCAGGCCGCCAGCGCGGAAATCCCTTCCTGCTTCAGGGAGATCCCCGGACTCGAGGAGGAGGTCATGGCGCGGGCTCCGGCGGCGCTCGCCCCGGCCACCATGTGAATGGCCGAAATCTCGCTTTCCGACTGGACGAAGACGCCCCCCTCCACCTGGCGCAAACGCTCCGACATGTATTCGGGGATTTCATTCTGGGGGGTGATGGGATAGCCGGCATAAAAAAGGCAGCCCGCCCGGACGGCGGCCTCCCCGATCACCTTGTTTCCCTGCATCAGCACTTTATTCACGGTACACCTCGATGGCGATATCCGGGCAGGTGATCGCGCACAGGGTGCATCCCGTGCACTCCTCTCCCTCTTCCTTGAACTGTACCGGACGGTATCCCCGGGAATTGTACTCCCGGGAGGGGACGATCAGACCCTTCTTGCACGCCTGGATGCACAGGTGGCATTCCTTGCAGAGTTCCTTGTCGATGGTGATGGTTCCCTTCAACTCGCTTTCTCCTCCCTCTTCCGGCGTCCGGGTTCGCCCGCGCGTAACCGCCCGCGACGGGAGCGCAAAACAACGACCAAGCGCAACCTGCCCTTTTTGCGCAACTCGATCGGAAAGTCAAGATGAAATCAAGCGCACGGCGAACTTTTTCCACGGATCGTCGGGAATGACAATGGCAAAAATGGACGATCCCGCAAGAAGTCACTTTACTCCTGAATTCGGGACGGCTTCGTAAAAAACCTGCGGACACGGCGCGTGAATCCAGAGGAGTGAGGCGTACTTACGCGGACGCCGCAGCGACGAGGGGTGAAGCGCAACGCAGCACTCGGGCTTGTTACGAAGCCGTCAAAATTGCTCTTGACAGGACTGTTGATGCTGTTATGCTTACCTCCAGAGGGGAAGGGATATGTCAATGGGGATGTCTTCTTCGCTTCACAAAGGGAAAGCCTCATTAATCCTTGTCTATTTTATCGCTTTTGCTGCCTTTGCGGCTGACATCCTCGATCTGCGCGAAGAGCTGTACATCGTCTCTTCCCAGTACAGCCACCAGGACAGCGATGTCTCGGCCGGCATTGTCGGTGGCGTCGGCCTGCAATCGGCGCCGGATTTCGTCGCCTGCGCCGTCCAGCAGAAAACATCGGTGCGCATTTCATTTTTGCATCTGCTGCCCTTCGGTTTCAGGGCCCCTCCTTCCGGTCATTCTTGACCAGTAACGATTCGAATTTCATCGATTCATCCGCGGAGTTTCGTCACCCCGCGGCTCGCCGATCGCCTGCCTCTCTGCCGGCTCGCTTACCCATAGCGCCGCGGCGCC
>JBFMBA010000123.1:0-13593 GCA_040755475.1 Thermodesulfobacteriota bacterium | reverse complement strand
GGGGTGGTCCATTCGGTTCTGCCCGAAGGGAACATGTACCTGCCCTGGCTGCTCGATACGGAACTGCAACGGTCCGTTTCCTACCAGTTCGCGTCGGCCTACCTGGCGTTGGCGCTGCTCTTTTTGGCCCTGTCGTTCACCGGGGGGTCGCAGGATCGGACGGGGGATCCCGGCGAATGCAAGGGATAATCGGAAAAGATTCCGGACTGCCGGGCGATGCGCCCCCCCCGGGCATCAAACAACCGGACCGGACAACCAGGGAGGAGAAAATGGCCTACAGCAAGTCACTCGACCGGCGGATCATGGCATGCATCGCGCACTGGGACAACGTCGCCCCCAGGGAAATGTTCGGCGGGGTCTGTTACCTGCTCAACGGCCACATGGTGTGCGGCGTCTACAAGGACTTTTTGATCCTTCGCCTGGGTGTGGAAGAGGCGGCGCTGGCCCTGCAGCGCCCCGGGGTCGGGGCGTTCGATATCACGGGCCGACCGATGAAGGGGTGGGTCATGGTGGAAGAGCGGGCTTGCGACGGCAAAAAGCTCGATGCCTGGCTCGGCAAGGCCAGGGCATTCGTCTCAACCCTGCCCGATAAGCGTCGGTAACGGCCGTTGCAAGCGCGAGCGGGATCTGTTATTTTGAGGTCCGTGGTAACGATCAACAAAGGAGGAGCATGATGGGAGACATCGTTCACAGGTCAAAAATCCGGATTGTGAGGGAAAAGGGGCCGACCCGAAGGGCCACGATCGAGGGATTCAGCGAGCCGATCTACTACGGCGTTCACGGCGGCATCAAGAAATTCTACAATATCGACCCGGAGCAGGAACACGCCGCCACGCTGGATCACATCGTGGCCGCCACCGCGGGTTGAATGATGGGAACACTGGCCGCGGTGCTGGCCGGAAAGAAGATCCCGACCCCGGAAGACCGTTACCGGGCGGACGTTGAAGGGGACATCGAGAATGTGGATGGTACCCTGAAGATCACCCGAATCGGCGTGACGTATCGTCTCAAGACACAGAGCGAAAAGGTCAAGGAGGCGCGGGAAGCCTTTTCCTCCTACATCGGCAGATGTCCCGCCGCGCAGAGCGTGATCGGCTGCATCCGTATCGAGGATGATCTCGTCATTGAAGAAATCCCCTGATCCTGCCGGTTTGCCACCCTTTTTTCAGGCACGGATGCGGGGAAAGGGAACGGGCCCTGTCGGGAAAGGGTGCCGATCACATTCTCACATTGCGGAGAAGCCCCGGCGGTATTTCTCATCGAGCAGTTCCTCGATGCTCGCCATCACGATCCGCGTTACCCCCTCAAACCGCTCCCGGTAGCGTTGCTGCGACTCCCGGGAGAAAAGGGGAAAGGACTCGGCGATCCGGTAGGATTGCAGGCGGTCGTTCACCGAGAGCGGCTCGCCGACTCGATAGATGATCCGGCCGCTTCGGGCAATGGGCAGGCTGCCCCGGTAGATCACGTCGGAGTTGTTGCAGGCCACGGGCACGATCCGCTTTTCCGTGCCCAGGGCGAGCTGGGCCAGACCGGTCCGCCCCTCGGCCAGCTTGATGGAGCGCGTCCCCTCAGGAAAGATGATGAGGTTGAGATTTTTTTCGCAGAGGGCCGTCACGCTCAGCTCCGCTACCCGTGCCATCAGTGTTTCGTAATAGCCCCGGATGAATTCCACAAAGTGTTCGCCCATGCCCTGGATGGCTTCCAGGGCGGCACGCCCCTCCAGGCCCTCCGCCTCGATCCTGCCGTCGATCATGTCCCTGACGGCGCGGTAGAGGCCTTTGTCCATCTTCCGGCCGAAGCGCTTCCGGTAAAACTCCTCGATGAGATATCCCATCGACGGCACGGGAATCAGGTTGCACAGGTCCAGCCCCTTGGCCAGAAAGGCATTCTTGTAATATTTCGCCTTCACCCAGACCGTGGTGAAGGGAAACTCCTTCAACTTCCACAGCCGATACTGAAAGGGCCAGTAGTTGAAACGGTCCGTGTGGTTCATCGCGAAGATCACGTTCTCGCCGCGGGGGATCCGCTCGAGATGCTCGATCCGGATATCCACCTGGGCGAAGATCCGGTAGTTGGGAAAAAGCAACAGGTTCCCCACGAACTTCTGCCAGAAGGGATCGGACACCAGCTTGATCTTCTTGAGATAGTCGATGTCGATCATTTCCGGCTCTCCGCCGCTGCCTCCTCCCCGGTGATCAGGCGCCGGACCCTCTCCAGCTCTTCCGGGGTGTCCACTTCAACGGAGTCGTGGGGAGTCACCACGACCCTGATCCGGTAGCCGTGCTCCAGGGCTCGAAGCTGCTCGAGGGACTCCAGGCGCTCGAGAATCCCCTCCGGCAGTGAGGAAAAGGATCGCAAGAAGTCGTTGCGGTAGGCATAAATCCCGTGGTGTTTGAAGTAGTCGGCCCGTCGATCCCCCCCGCGGACGTAAGGAATCGTGGCGCGGGAGAAGTAGAGGGCAAAATGGCGGTCATCGAAGACGACCTTGACGGCATTGGGGTGGGTGATCTCCTCGTCACGGTCAATCCGGTAAATCAGTGTCGACATGGGCAGGGAGACATCTTCCAGGAGCGGACCGACGACCTCATCGACCTGGGCAGGTTCGAAAAGGGGCTGATCGCCCTGGACATTCACAATCACATCCGTATCATCGAGGTGAAGTGACTGCACCGCCTCGGCAACCCGGTCCGTCCCCGATCGGTGGCGGGGGGAGGTCATGACCGCCCGGCCTCCGAAGGCCTGAACCGCCTGAAAGATCCGCTCGTCATCGGTCGCCACAGCGGCGGCCGAGACGGTTTTCGCCCGAAGGACCCGTTCGTACACATGCTGGATCATCGGTTTCCCGCACAGGTCGGCGAGGGGCTTTCCTGGAAAGCGGGACGATTCGTACCGCGACGGGATGATGCAGACAACCTGGGCGGTCACCGTTTGATTCCTCACAGATAGGGATCGTCCTTCAGGAGGTGACTGTTCACGTAATCGCCGACCGTCTCCTCCAGCGGTCCGAATGATACGGGGCAGCCGGCCGAACGGAGCTTGTTCATCGGCGCCTCGGTGAAATACTGGTACTGTCCCCGGAGCGCCTCGGGCATCTCGATGTACTCGATCGCCGCCGGCAAGCCGAGCGCCGCATAGACCGCTCCGATGAGGTCATTCCAGGTGCGGGCCTGCCCCGTCCCGAGGTTGAAAATCCCGTTCGCTTCGCGGTGGTTCAGCAGCCACCAGAGAACCTCGACGCAGTCCTTGATGTAGACGAAATCGCGTTTCTGCGCTCCGTCTCCGTATTCCGGCCGGTAGGATTTGAAAAGGCGGACCTTTCCCGTCGCCCGGATCTGGTGGAACGCCTTGAAGACCACGCTCGCCATGTCGCCCTTATGATACTCGTTCGGGCCGAAGACGTTGAAGAACTTGATACCCGCCACCCGGTCCTGCAATCCCACGCGCAGCACACGCAGGTCGAACACCTGCTTGGAATAGCCGTACCGGTTGATGGGCCGGAGCGTCCGGGTTGCCCCGTCGTCATCGGAAAAACCGAGCGACCCGTCACCGTACGTGGCGGCAGAGCTTGCGTAGACGAACCGGATCCCCTGCGCAAGCGCCCAGTCGGCCAGGAGGCAGGAGTAGCGGTAATTGTTTTCCATCAGATAATCGGCGTTCTGCTCCGTCGTCGACGAGCAGGCGCCCATATGAACGACGGCCTCGACCGGAAAGGGAACCCGACTGCCCGCAACCATCCCGAGAAAGGTGTCCTTGTGGATGTAGTCGGCATACTTCAGCTTGACGAGGTTCCTCCATTTCTCGGATCTCTCCAGCTGGTCCACGATGACGATGGCGTCGTGCCCCTCGTCATTGAGCTTCGCCACAAAGGCGCTTCCGATGAACCCGGCGCCGCCGGTGACTACAATCATCTCTCCGAACCCTCAATATCCCTCTACAACCATGGATACGTCTGTTCCGGAAGCGCGAATGGATATTTTTCCGGGGCACCCTGCCCCCGCAGCGGAGCGCCCGCCGGGAAAAGGGTCTGCGCGCGAAGCGCGAGTTTTTTCCCGGCGGCGAAGCGAGGAGGCGCAGGGTCGGAAAAAGATCTTGAGCGTGAAGGAACAGAATGATCCATGCATTCCTTTACAGCGCCTTGGCCGCCTTTGCGATACCCTTCCGGATCCCCCGGAGCTTCGCCGCGGGCATCTTGACATTGACACCCATGATCAGGGTCCTGCCGAGGATATCCTCGGCGTGCGGAATGGCTTTCGTGCTGTACGTGACTTTCCGGTTCCGGGGATCGGTAAAGGGGTTTTTCTTCGAGTTCGCCATGGCCTTTGCCAGAAAATGTTCCCAGTTGGGCACATAATGCCAGAAATTGTCCTTGAAACGGGTCGTATCGATGCCCTCGGCCTTGAGCGCCTTCTGAAAGGTTTTCGACTGCTCCTCTGTTGGAAGATTGAACGCCAGGAACGTGGCCGAATCCCCCTCGGGATCGGGAATCAGACGGAACTTCAGGCCGGGGACCTGGGCGAAGGCCTCCTTGAGGGCGGCCTTGTTTTTTCGCTGGGCGGCGATGACCCGGTTGAGCTTCCGGAGCTGCGCCAGTCCCAGGGCCCCCTGAAACTCGTTCATCCGGTAATTGAATCCGAGTATCGTCCGGCCGTCGAGGGCCCGGTGGACCGTGGAGAGGTGGTCGTGCCCGTGGTCGTGATACCACTCGGCCCGGTGGTAGAGGTCGATATCGTCGGTGATGATCATCCCCCCCTCGCCGGTGGTGATCGTCTTGTAATGGTCGAAACTGAATATTCCCATGTGGCCGAAGGAGCCAAGCATCTTGCCCTTGTAGCTCGATCCGCATCCCTGGGCGTTGTCTTCCAGCACGAGGAGTTTGTGCTTTTTTGCCACCTTCATGATCCGGTCGATCCGTGCCGGCGCCCCGCACATGTGGACCGGGATGACCGCCTTGGTCCGCGGCGTGATCTTGTTCGGGATGTCGTCCGGGTCCAGGTTCAGCGTTTCGTCGATGTCCGCCATGACGGGGATGCCGCCGACCTCCAGGACCGCCTCATAGGTGGCCATGAAGGTGAACGCCGGGCAGATCACCTCGTCTCCCGGTCCCACATCCAGCGCCGTCAGCGCCACCTTGAGGGCCGCCGAACCGGAGGTCACTCCCAGGGCGTAGGTGGACCCGAAATGCTTCGTGAACGCCTTTTCGAAATCCCGGACCTTCCAGACCCCCTGCCGCTCCTTGTCGAAGGAGTAACGGGCGAATATCCCCGTCCGAAGGACGTCCATCACTTCCTTGCACTCTTCCTTACCGATCAGTTCGGCACCCGCCATACGCGCAACCTCCCCTGATTTCTTTTGTCCCTTTTTTTAACGGTACACTTACATACACCACATGGGGCCTTCCGTACTTCCGGAAAAGCGGATTCCGTAAGTGCGAATGGATATTTTTTCGGGGCAACCGGCCCCCGCAGCGCAGCGGCCGCCGGGAAAACTGTCTGAGCGCAAAGCGCGAGTTTTTTCCCGGCAGCGAAGCGAGGAGGTGCAGGGTCGAAAAAAGATCTTGAGCACCGAGGAATCCCTTTCCCCGGAAGTGTCCACCCTCTTATGAATACGCCTCCTGATACAGCTCCACTATCTGCTCGAGCGTCATCCTGCAGGGATTGTTGGCAAGGGGCCTGGCTACCGTCATTGCCGTCTTCGCCAGTTCCGGGAAATCCGCTTCGGGAATCTCCAGCGCTTCGAGCGTCGTCATGATACCGCAATCCTCGATCAGAGCCTCCACCGCCTCCACGGCGAGATAGGCCGCCTCCCGGAGCGGCAGGTCTTCGACGATCTCTCCCATGACCTCCGCAATGTCGACGAACTTCTCAAGGGCGCCCGGGAGATTGAAGGCCATCACCCGGGGGAGCATGATCGTGTTGGCCAGGCCGTGGGAGACGCCGTATTTTCCGCCGAGCGGGTAGGAGAGCGAATGGACCGCCGTCACTCCCGCATTGGCGAGCCCCAGACCGGCATAGAGGCTTCCCAGGAGCATCGCCTCGCGCGCCTCGATGTTCGTGCCGTCATGAACCGCCGTTCGCAGGTTTTCTGCAATCAGGCGGATCGCCTCGAGGGAGATCATCTCACTCATGGGCGAGGCATTGACCGATGTGTAGGATTCGATGGCATGACAGAGGGCATCGATCCCCGTCGCCGCCGTCGGATGGGGCGGCAGCGACAGGGTCAGTTCGGGATCGAGAAGGGCCAGCTCCGGATAGAGATGGGGGCTGTTCATCCCCTCTTTTTTCTTCAGTTTTTTCCTGATGAACACGGAGGTGAAGGTCACCTCGCTCCCCGTTCCGGCCGTCGTGGGCACCATGATCTTGGGAAGCCCCGGACCGGGGACCCGGTTCAGTCCCAGATATTCCTCGGCCCTGCCCCGGTTTGCCGCAAGAACCGCGATCGCCTTGGCCAGGTCCATGGCGCTGCCGCCGCCGATACCGACGACCCCGTCGCATTGCTTCTTGAGGGCGAGTTTGGTTCCCTCATCGGCCAGCTCGAGCGGTGGTTCAGGCTCCGTCTTATCGTACACGATGGGACCTACTCCCGCCGCGTCAAGAAGTGCATCCACTTTCCCGCCCAAACCGGTCTGTGCAAGATTGCGATCAAGAACGATGAGCGGTCGAAGGATCTTCAGCTCCGCGAGCTGCTCCGGCAGGGAGGCAAAGCTCCCCCGTCCGAAAAGGATCTTCCTGGCGCCGGTAAAGGAAAACGTCTTCATTGCCCTCTCCCCGTTTTTCACTTTCCATACGCCGTCGAATGGCGGAAAGTCAAGGTGTTTTACGCTCCTTGTGGTCTCCGTACCATTCGATCTGCCGGCAGATCCCCCTGATGATTTTCACTTCCCTGGCCTGGAGGGTCGTCCGGGCCAGGAGGCGGCGGATGTGCATCATCCAGTAGTCGGGATTCTCCGGGTTGAGAAAACCGATCGCCCGGAGAACCGCCTTGAGCTGGACGTACATCCCCTCAAGCTCCCGGGAGCTGGCCAGTTTTGGTACGGGCGCCGTTTCTGGGCCCATCTGCGCCACGAGCAGCTCATAGCAGAGGATCATCACCGCATGGGAAAGATTCAGCGACTTGAAGCCCGCCGTGGGGATCGTGACGACGGTCTGGCAGAAGCGGAGGTCGTCGTTGGTCAGCCCCGTGTCCTCCGGACCGAAGAGGAGGGCGATCGTGTTGCTCTGCGAGAGCGCCACGAGCGATTCGGCCATCCGGCGCGGAGAGACGGCAGGACCGCGGCCCGATCCCTGCCTTGCTGTCGTCCCGACGACCCAGGAGAACCCCGCCAGCGCCTCGTCGAGGGTGTCGAAGTGGCGGATCGCCTCCACGACATCCTTCGAGACATGGGTGGCCATCTGCCGCACCGCTTCGTCGTCGAGGTCGCGGCTGCCCACGACGATCAGCCTGCCGATCCCCATGTTCTTCGCGCAGCGCGCCGCCGATCCCACGTTTCCGGGAAATTTCGGTCCCTTCAGGACGATGGTCACATGGTCGAGATGGAAGTTCATCGCTTCTCCCACCGTGCCGCGACAAAGGCGCCCGTCTGCCGCCCCTGTCCCGCCCGCTCGATCCGGTCCAATTCGGCCGGATCATCCGCTTTGCCGAAATGAATCGCTGTCCGGACGATCCCTGGAACAGGCGCCGCCGCCAGAAGCTGCTCCGGTGTGCGGAAATGAACCCGATTGAAGAGCGATTCCGGTTCCCGGCGGGCGCTCTCCCGCCGGCGGTCCGCCCATGGGCTCAGCGCGTTGAGCGTCGCCACGACGATGATTCCGCCCGGCTTGGTCACTCGAAAGAGTTCCGCGACGGCCCCTCTCTGGTCGTCGATGAACTCCAGGGCCGTCACCGAGACCGTTTTGTCGAACAGGCCGCCGCCGAAGGGAAGCCGGGTCATCTCCCCGGTCACCAGCCGGAGGGAACCTGTCTGGCTCTTCTGCCTGGCCCACCGGAGCATTGCCCAGGAGATATCGAGACCCACGACGTCGGCGCCCCGGACGGCGATCGCCCGCGTGAAAAGCCCCGTCCCGCTCCCCGCATCCAGGATTCTTTCCCCTCGGGCAGGCCCAAGCAGATCAAGAACCAGCGCCCTTTCATATTCGAAGACCACCCTGCCCACCGGCGTTTCGAACCAGCGGTCGTAACGCTCGGGCCAGTCGTCAAAAAGCTGTCGTGCGGTCATGCGCCCCCCTCTTATACAATGAGCATCTTGACACCCGCAATGGAAAGAACAACGGCCAACGATTGGACGATCACCCGCATCGGCAGCCTGTGACTGCCGAAAAAGGCTCCGATGCTGCCCCCGATGAGCGCTGCGATCCCAAGAAAGGGCGCAAAATAGGGTATGGCCTGGAGGCTGCTCAGATGCCCTACAAGGCCCGCGATGGAATTGACCAGAATGAACAGCGCCGCGACGGCGGAGACCTCCCGCACCTTTCCCCATTTCAAAAGCAGAAGAAGAGGGCTCAGGAAGATCCCCCCGCCCACACCGGTCAGCCCCGACAGGAGGCCGAGCAGCGCGCCCAAAACCAGGGCGACCGGCACCGAAGGTCGCCGTGTCTCTGCCTCCGCGTATTTCTTGTGAATCAAAAGACGACCGGCGGAAAACAGGAGGATGACCCCGACCAGAGGCTTGTACAGATGGGGGGGCAGAGCGAGCCCCCCCCCGATAAAGCTGCAGGGGATCGAGGCCGCCGCAAAGGGCCAGAAGAGGTGCCAGGAGAAGTGGCCCGCGCGGGCAAATGAGATGGTGGCGATAGAAGAGACCAGGATATTCAGGACCAGGGCGGTGGGTTTGAAAGACGCCGGCTCCAGACTGAACAAAGCCAGGACGGCAATGTACCCGGATGCGCCGCCATGCCCGACGCTGGAATAAAGGATTGCCACCGCCAGGATGCAGATCAGAAGGAGAATCAGGACAGTAGGGCTCATGGCAGCGACCCGTCCTGTGCGATCGCCGGAAGGCAGGGCTCGCCTGCCCGACACGCGCGGAGGTCAGCAGGGGTTCCTGCTGCGCTCATTGCATCACCTCCCGCATCTCGAACCCCCGGTCCAGTAGAAGAACGTCCACTTCCTCCCCTGCGGCATAGGATGATTCGGGCGCCATGATGATCAGGGCGTTTCCCTGAATCATCGACGAGAGCCTCCCTGAGCTCTGATTGCCGGTGGTGGATACCTGATAGCGGTTATCCTCCCGTGAAAGGATCCCCCGCACGAGATGGGGGCGCTCACCCTGATTATCCGCCGGCTCCCGGAGGACCGCCCGGACCAGCGGCCGGAAAAGTCGCCTGTGCCCCATCGACTTGAGAATCGAGGGCCGGACGAACAGTTCGAATGCCACCATGGCGCCGACCGGGTTTCCCGCAAGGGCAAAGACGGGTTTTCCCTGCAGCCGGGCAAAGGCCAACGGCTTGCCCGGTTTCATGTTGACTTTCCAGAACGTGACGCTGCCGCCCAGTGCTTCGATCGCCTCCTTGACAAAATCGCGGTCGCCCACCGACACGCCGCCGGTGACCACCAGCATGTCTGCGTTCAAGCCGGCCTTGATCTTTTCGCAGGTGGCTTCCAGCGTATCCGGGGCAATGCCCAGCAGCACAGGATCCCCTCCCACATCCAGCACCTGGGCGGCCAGGCTGTAGCTGTTGCTGTTGATGATTTTCCCGGGAGACGGTGTCGCTCCCGGCTCCAGAAGCTCATCGCCCGTGGCCAGGATGGCAACCCGCGCCCGTCGGTAGACGGCCAGAGCCGTCGTTCCCATGGCCGAGAGCATGCCGATTTCCTGGGGCCTGAGCAGCGAGCCGGCCGGTATGACCACATGGCCGGTCCGGATGTCCTCACCCCTCATTCGAACGTGCGAGCCCGCCTGAACCGGCGAAGTGAACCGTATCCATTGGCCATCCTGCTCCACATCCTCCAGGGGCACCACCGTATCGCAGCCGGGGGGGATGGGCGCGCCGGTCATGATCCGGATCGCCTCCCCGGCCTTGACGGGGGTTAGAGCCACTTCGCCGGCGGGCAGAAAACCGGTCACCCGGAGACGCTGGTCACCCAGCGCCGCATGGGAAAATGCGAAGCCGTCCATGGCGGAGTTATCGGCCGCCGGGATGTTCCACGGGGCGATATGGTCTTCCGGTGTGACCCGGTTCAATCCCTGGAAAATGGATACTTTCTCCGTTTCCAGGGGGCTGATGTGCTCCAGGATGTTGCGCTGCGCTTCCTCAATGCTGATCATAAACCGTCTCCCCTCCTTTGCCGTTAATGGAACCCCCTTGCGGATGACGGTCAGAAGTCCAGTTCCGTGAACTTGCTGTTTACCAGGTCGTTGAACCCCTTTTGCAGGAGCTGGAATTTCTCCAGCAGCGCCGCCGCCTGGGGGGTAAGGGCCGATGCCCCCCCGCCAGCTCCCCCCTTTTGCCGCCTCACCAGGGGAAAGCCCAGCCTTCTTTCCATGGCATCGATATAGGTCCAGGCCTTTCGGTAGGGAATGCCCATCGACTTGGCCGCGGCGTTGATCGAGTTTCCCTTCTGGATCAGCAGCAGCAGTTCCTTGCGGCCTTGACCGAACACCGGCTCGCCGTTCATCTCCAGCCAGATTTTGGAGCGCACCTGCAAATGGGAAGCGATCGGGCTCATTTCAGGAATGTCTCCTCGACAAAGTCGGTGACCGCTTCGGGATCGTTCAGATCGAGCACCGGCACGTCGAGCGCAAGCGGCTGATCGCTCGCTACGGCAACGAGCGTCGGATCGTTATCCTCCCCGCGGCAGATGAGCGTGGCGCTCCGTTCCCGGCGGTTCAACTCGATTTTCGGCAGCGGTCCCCTCTTGAATCCCTCGGCCAGCACGATGTCCACGTCGGTGAAGTAGGTTGCCAGAATGTCCGCGAGTGCAGGAGGGTTTGCGGCATGGGTCTTGACCAGCGCCAGTTTTTCCGGAGAGAGGATCAGCATGGTATCGACCCCGGCAGCAGCGAGCCGGTGGCTGTCCTTCCCCGAATGGTCGATATCAAAACGGTGGGCGTCATGTTTGATGGCGCCGACCCTGTATCCCCTCGCCTTCAACCGGGAGATCACCTGTTCCAGAAGCGTCGTCTTGCCGGTACCCGACTTTGCCACAAACGAAACCGCCTTGACTGTCATAGAGACCCTTCCTTTCTTATTTTTTCCAAGTCCTCCGGTGTATTGAGGTTCCAGAACGACTTTCCATCCCGGTCCAGGTGCGCCATTTCCCGGCGCGGCACATATCTGACCCGGATCTGGGGGTAATATTCGTAGGCACAGAAATGACCGCTTTCCAGGAGCCTCCTCATCGGTTCCAGGCAACTCCTGGCGTAGAGCGCAAACAGCGGCTCGAATCCATGCTCCCGCACCGGCACCACGGCATCGAATCCCGATTGCAGAGAACACAGATACCCGACGACTGCCCTATTGGGAAAGGGCATGTCGCATGAACCCACAAAGACCTGATCCGTCTTCGCGTGATACAGGCCGGTGTAGAGCCCCCCCAGGGCGCTGCCGGGATAGATGTCCGGCAGGACGGGAAGACCGTAGCCGGCAAACCGCTGTGCCCGGTTTCCCACAAGCACGATACGGTCGAAGCTCTCCCTGAACACTTCGAGCACCCGCTCGAAGAGGGGCTTGCCGGCGATCTGCAGGAACGCTTTGTCCTGTCCCATACGGCGGCTCTTACCGCCGACGAGGATGACGCCGGTAATATCCTGAAAACGGCGCTCGTTCATGAATCTCTGCTTCGCGCTCGGGGTTCCCCGCTTCGCTTTTCGACCGTCGTGCCCTGACCGGCGGCCCTTCCGAAAAAACCCGCCCGACTGCCGAAAATGCGGAACTCCCGGAAACGGCCAGTCCGTTCCCGAACGAGAGCCCCGCGCCGGAGACAGCGTCACAGCCATCCTTCGACAGGAAGGGCTCACATCCAGTAACCCAGACAGGGGGGACTTATACCAAATACGCATAACGACAGGCAACCTTTTTTTCGTCGGTTTGCCGGGTGAAAACGGATATCCTGGACAGGAGCGAGGAAGATGTTGACAGGAGTGCGAGGCTCTGTCA
Source organism: Thermodesulfobacteriota bacterium (assembly GCA_040755475.1). Lineage (GTDB taxonomy): Bacteria > Desulfobacterota > Syntrophia > Syntrophales > UBA5619 > JAKAFS01. The sequence continues at coordinate 1,501 of JBFMBA010000123.1, read as the reverse complement.
GAAGGAGACGTGGACAGATCATTCCTGCATACCCTCTCCGAAGGGGCTGCGGCGGTTGGCGCCCCCCTGGGCAAGGCGGAGCTGGACCTATTCGCCCTGTATCACCGGGAGCTTTTGCTCTGGAACCGGCGGATCAACCTGGTCTCGCAACAGACCTCCGGACAGATCGCCCTCCGCCATTTTGTCGACTCATTGACGCCTCTGACCCGGATCGAAAAACCCGACGGCCTGCTGATCGATCTGGGAAGCGGAGCGGGTTTCCCCGGCATACCCCTGCGGATCGCCCTTCCGGGGCTGAGGCTGACGCTTGTGGAATCCTCAAGGAAAAAGGCTTCCTTTCTTGCACATATCGTCCGGACCCTGGGTCTCGAACAGGTGACCATCATCCGTGAGCGCATTGAAGCCCTGTTCGGCGAGCCGATATGCGCCGGGGCTTTCGACACGGCGCTCTCCCGGGCCGCCTTCAAGCTTCCGGAGCTCCTCCGGATGGCCTCTTTTTTTCTGAAGCCCGGAGGACTTCTGATCGCCATGAAGGGCCCCGAGCCCGCGGAGGAGATGGACGAGGCGACCGCGGTTCTGAAGACCGCCGGCATGATCCAGGAAGACTGCCGGGACATATACCTGCCTGGTACTGATTCTAAAAGAAAAATAATCAGTTACAGGCGCATCTCGGTCTGAAGGCCTCGATAATAACTCTTTCCAAGTCGTTCGATTTGTGTTACTTGTGGGACCTGTTTCGAGCCACTACGATGCGGGGATCGTTCTAATCCATGATGCGTAAAATCCTGTCCATGGCCAATCAAAACGGGGGCGTGGGTAAAACCACAACGGCCATCAATCTGGCCGCCTCTCTGGGAGCGGCGGAAAAGCGGACCCTGCTGATCGATTCCGATTCCCAGGGCAATGCCACCAGCGGCATGGGCATCAACGGCGAGGCTGTCCGGGAGAGGAATCTCTATCACTGTCTCATCGACCAGGTCCCCCTGAAGGATGTCATTATCGGAACCCAGATACCCCATCTGGATCTGGTCCCCGCCAATCAGGACCTGGTGGGCGTCGAAGTCGAGTTCATCTCGCTGGCCGACCGGGAAAAAAGGCTCAGAAACCTGCTGAGGAATCTGGATGCGGCATACGACTATGTCATCATCGACTGTCCGCCTTCCCTCGGGTTTCTCACGGTCAACGCCCTTGTGGCATCCGATTATCTGATCGTGCCCCTGCAGTGCGAGTACTTCGCCATGGAGGGGCTGGGGCACCTGCTCAACACGATGGGGCTGATCAAGGCCAGGCTGAATCCCACCCTCGCACTGGGGGGGATCCTTCTGACCATGCACGACTCGAGAAACCTCCTTTCGCGCCGGGTCAGCGAGGATGTGCGAGAAAACTTCGGGGATCGGGTCTTCAATACGGTCATTCCGCGTAATGTGCGGTTGTCGGAAAGTCCGAGCCATGGACTTCCCATTATTCTCTATGATATAAGATCACGCGGTGCGATCTCCTA
>JBFMBA010000122.1:0-2142 GCA_040755475.1 Thermodesulfobacteriota bacterium | reverse complement strand
TCATCACCGTCATCAGCAGGGCCGCTATCCACGCCGTCACGATATGGCCGCCCCCTTTCAGGTGGCGGCCCGCCTGCTGGCGGACATCGGGCTCGACGCGATCCGCCTCCACATGCTCGGCGACCTCCTCCACGAGACCGGGAAATCCTTCAAAGGCATTGGAAATGACGAAGAATCCCTTGACCGTCGTGAGCAGCAGATAGACCTTCCTGTGAAGGATCAGATAACCGACCCGGGTGATGTCGTCCCACAGGAGCGCCCGGCTGCGTCCCAGTTTCCTGATGGCGAGCCCCTCCCCGGTGACGGTCACCTTCCGGAACAGACACTCGAGGAAAAGAATCCCGGCGGGCAGGAAGAACAGCAGCAGGAGGAACGTCTCCACCGGACTGACCTTCGTGACGAGGGCGATCACCAGCAGGCAGAGCAGAAGAAAGGCATCCACGCCCAAAACAACGACATAGGCCTTTCTTATCCCATAGTGACGATGAACCATCCCGCCTCCCGCCGTCAGCGGCCGACTGTCAAACCCCCGACCGAGACCTGACAAAGGCGCCGCTCTTGCCGCCCTGCTTGCTCATCAGCCGGATATCCGTGAGCACCATCTCCCGGTCGACCGCCTTGCACATATCGTAAATCGTCAGCGCCGCCGCAGCGACGGCCGTCATGGCCTCCATCTCGACCCCCGTTCTTCCCACGGTGCTGACCTGCGATTCTATCGCGACCTCACCCGAGTCCGCGTCGCAGGCGAACCGGACCTCCACCCCCGTCAGCTCGAGCGGATGGCACATGGGGATCAGGTCCCCGGTCTTCTTGGCCGCCATGATCGCCGCGATCCTGGCCGTGGCCAGCACATCCCCCTTGGGAATCCCGCCCTGCTCGATCAGGGCAACGGTCTCCGGACGCATCCGGACGCTCCCCCGGGCGACGGCCTGACGCAGCGTCGGCGCCTTGGCGGTCACATCGACCATTCGCGCCTGACCCTTGTCATCGAGATGGGATAGTCGGTTCATGACCCTGCCGTATAGGAATTGAAGCGGACTTGAAGGTCCGACGGCAGTATATGGGGCGGGATGTGCCGTGTCAAGCGGATTGTTCGCCCTGAAAACGGGGCGCACAAAATATTGGTGAATGATATCGTCGGTATGATATAAAACGGTCCGGCGGCATCATGCACGTCCCCCGGACTTCGCCTACGCTGGCGATCCCGCCCCTTTTCCGGGCCGGGCACAGGGGGATCAGCGGCATCCGGGACAGGGCTGTACCATCCTCAGGGAGGGTGTTCCCCTTGATCGTCAAGGCCATCAGCGCCACCGTCATCGGCATCGATTCCCATCCCGTTACGGTCGAGGTCGACCTCGCCACCGGCCTTCCGTTCTTCTCCACCGTCGGCCTTCCCGACGTGGCCGTTCGCGAGAGCAAGGAGCGGATCAAGGCCGCCGTCAAGAACTCGGGCTACCCCTTCCCCGGCCATCATATCACCGTCAATCTGGCTCCCGCCGACATCCGAAAGGAGGGCACCGCCTTCGATCTCCCGATCGCGGTGGCGATCCTGGCCGCCCAAGGCTTGCTGCCCGCCGCACCGCTGGGCGACTATCTCCTCCTGGGCGAACTCTCCCTGGACGGCGCCGTGATGGGAATCCCCGGCGCCCTTTCCGCGGGCTTCCGGGCACAGGCCATGGGGATCCGGGGGATGATCTGCCCCAGAGAAAACGCCGCCGAGGCGGCCCTCGTCGCCGGAATCGAGGTGATTGCCGTGGATCACCTCTCCGACGTCGTGGCGTTTCTCTGCGGCGAGGCACAGATCGCGCCGCTCCGGACCGACGCCGATGAACTCCTCCGGAAAAGCCGCCATTATCACTTTGATTTCAGCGAGATCCGGGGCCAGCAGCAGGCCAAGCGCGCCTTCGAGGTTGCCGCGGCCGGGGGACACCACCTCCTGATGACCGGTCCTCCGGGGTCCGGCAAGACCATGCTCGCTCAGCGTTTTGTGACGATCCTTCCCGATCTCTCCCTTACGGAAGCCATAGAAACGACGAAGATCTTCTCCGTTGCGGGCTTCCTGGACCGAAAGGCGGGCTTCCTGGGAACCCGTCCCTTTCGCGCGCCTCACCCCACCATCTCCGACGCGGGACTGGTCGGAGG
>JBFMBA010000121.1:0-12447 GCA_040755475.1 Thermodesulfobacteriota bacterium | reverse complement strand
TGACCGTACCCCCCGAACCGGCAGATCCTTCGCCGCTTGCGGGCTCAGCGATCGACAAACAAAAAAGGCTGTCGGCCGCACACCCGGCCGACAGCCCCGCCTTTCCCGTACCGCCGCTTTGGCGGCGACGTTCTTCTGACCCCGCTTAACTTCCCGATTGCACCTGATCGATGACCTCTTTGAACTCCTTTTCGCTCAGTGTGCGTTTCATATCATGGGAACGCTTCTTGATGGCCGAGAGAATCTCCAGCTTCTTTTCTTCTACAATCTTGATGCCGAGCCGGTCGGCCCAAACGGCGATATTATCCACACCGCTTTTCTTTCCCATGACAATTTCCGGCAGGGCATGGCCCACGAATTCCGGCCGTATGGGAAACACCGTCGTCGGGTTGTCCTTGTAGGCATTTCTGTACCATCCGGTGACGATTCCCGATTCGACGGTAAACGCCTTTTCGCCGACAAAGGGACGCTGCGGCGGAACCTCGAGGCCCGACAGCTCCATGACGAGCTTCGACAATTCGTTCAGCTTTTCAAAATTGATCCCCACATCGATACCATACATGGTCAGCAGGGCCATTGCCGTCTCCTCCAAGGGTGCATTGCCGCAACGCTCTCCGATGCCTCCCACGGTGGAGTGGATGACCTCCGCTCCCGAAAGCACGGCCATGATCGTATTGGCCACGCCCAGGCCGAAATCGGAATGGAAGTGGATTTCCACGGGTCTGTCTTTCAGCCGCTCCTTGACCTTGCGCGTGAAATAGCTCGCCGCCTGGGGCGACAGAACGCCGAAGGTATCTACGAGGGTGAAGGCGTCCATGTGCCCTTCCGTGGCCACGCGCTCCACCAGCTCGAGCAGAAAACTCATCTCGGCCCGCGTTCCGTCGATCGTGAAGAAAACCGTGTAGAGGCCATTCTCCTTTGCGGCGGCCGTCGCCTTGACCGACAGATCGATCGCCTTTTCCATGGGCCATTTGTAGGCCTGTTCGATCATGTGTCCGCTCACCGGAATTTCAATGACGACCCCTTTCACCCCGCAGTCCGCCGCGCGCTTCACATCGTCCACGATGCAGCGGCTGAAGCAGAATATGTCCGGCCCCAGATTGCGCTTGACGATCTCGCGGATGGCCGCCTCATCCATGGGAGACACGGCCGGCATACCCGTTTCGATGCGCTGAACACCCGCTTCCGCCAGCTTTTCGGCGATGCGCACTTTGTCATCCTTGCTGTAGATGATGCCGGCCTGCTGTTCACCGTCTCGCAGCGTCACATCGTGAATGATCACCTTTTCGGGGGGGGCAAAGCCTTTCGTCACCTCCTCCAGGTAGTTCCATGAACTGACATGCCAGTTTTTCGTTTTCCAGGGTTGTTCCCCGGGTCCCACATATTTGCTCATCTGATTCTCCTTTCCCTTCAACGTGGTATTGCCCTCTCCCGTTTTCGGCAACGGCCCTGGCCTGCGGATCGCCCTTCGAATGAACACACCTCTCCGCGCCCAGCACTCTCCCGCCGCTGCTTTCAGGTCCTCATGCCTTTCCTGCCTGAAGGGCCTTCAGGTTGACAGGGTAGCGGGGCTCTTTCCCGCTGAGCACCAAGGCCACCTGCTGGGCCGCTTTCGTCTGAAGTTCCACCATGGACTCTTCGGAATAGAATCCCGTGTGCGGCGTCAGGATAACGTCGTCCCGCCCGTACAACCGGGAATTCTCGGGCGGAGGCTCTTCCGGCAGGACATCGAGTCCCGCCCCGCCGATTTGTTTGGCCTCCAGCGCATCGACCAGATCCTCGACATCGACCAGCGGGCCGCGCGCCGTGTTCACCAGCAGCGCCCCCCGTTTCATCTGCCCGAAGGCCTTTGCATTGAACATGCGATGTGTTTCCGGCGTCAAAGGCGCATGGATCGATATGTAGTCCGAGCTGCCGAGGAGCTCCGGCAGCGATACCAGCCTGACGCCCAGCTTTTCCGGTACTTCCGCTGTGATGAACGGATCGTATGTTTGTACCTGCAATCCAAAGGCCTGTGCCTTCGCCGCCACCAGTCGCGGAATCTTTCCGAAACCGATCAGCCCCAGAAGCCTTCCTCTGATCCGGTGAATCGGAACAACAGCCGGCATGGACCAGGTACCCGCGTGCGTTTTGCGGTCTGCAAGGGGGATCTTGCGGATCAGCGCCAGCAACAGCGCCATTGCATGGTCGGAAACCTCATCCTCGCAGTATTCCGGCACGTTGGTGACCATGATCCCCGCGCGCGTCGCCGCATCGATATCCACATTGTCCACACCGATGCCGAAGCGCGCGATGATCTTACATCGCGTGAGCTTTTCGATCACCTGGGCGGGCACCTTGGCATAGGTCACCAGAAGACCGTCCGCATCGCGGGCAACGTCCAGTATCTGATCGGGCGTCGTTCCCCCCGCCAGCGCAAGCTCGGCATTGAGTTCAGACAGCACCTGGGTGGCCGGATCAAGATTTGGAAAAACGGAATCCGTAACCGCCACATGCATTTTCATCATCTTATCACCTCGTGGTTCTTCCTTTTGAAGACAAATTCGACACCCCTACACCCGCACGGACTATATGAAGAGGCCGGCACTTTGTCAAGAGTATTTATTGCGTGCATTTTTTTTAAATCTCTGCAATTATAGGGAGTATGATTACCTCCATGGAAACGATCGGCGGATTCACCCTCCGTTCATCCGGCTCCCTGCGCAATTCCCTGACCTTTGCGGTTCGCGTCGTCATGCGTCTGCTGAGCCCGCGTGTATTCAACAGCGCATCGCGCACGGTTCTGATCAACCAGATCTACTTCACCTCGATACAGGTCCTTCCCCTGTTTCTCTTTGTCGCCGTGATTTTCGGATCGATGGTCGACGGCATTGTCTTTCAGGTACTCAAGGATCTCGGTCTGACCGAATACCTTGGCCCGCTGCTGATGGGCTTCGTCGTAACGGAGATAGCGCCATTTGTGACGGTTCTGCTCATCGCCCTCCGTTCCAGCTCCGCCATCAATACGGAAGTCTCTGTCATGAAAGTCAGCCGTGAGCTCCACACGCTGGACATGTTCAATATCGACCTGATCGATTATCTCTTCGTCCCGCGGATACTCAACGGCATGCTCTCGGTGGTTTTGCTGAGCAACCTGTTTTCCCTGGTGGTGATCTTCGTGGGATTCCTCGTTTCCATCGTCGTGTTCGGCACGGGATTTGATGCGTACGTGGATATCCTCATGACTTCCGCGGATTTACAGGATCTCACCATCGTCCTGATCAAATGCGCCACATTCGGGTTTTTCATCACCTTCATTCCGATCCATCAGGGGTTGACCGCTTCACAGGAGCTCACCAGCATCCCGATCGCGGTCCTCAACGGCATGGTGAAGGTTTTTATGGCAATCGTCATTATCGAGGTGCTGTCATTAGTCATCCGATTCGTGTAAGACTCTTCGAAAGCGAAGGGGAACTGCAGCATGATCTGGGCCTGTTCGTGAATGCCCATAAGCCCCGCCTGGGGCTCGTCTCCCTCGATGCGCCCCTGATCTCCAACCTTGCTGTCTGGAGCAACATCGGGCTGATCCGGCAATACCACGAAAACCTGCCTGCGCAGGATGCGAAACGGCTCGCCCTCGATCTTCTTGGACGCCTCCATGTCGCTTCGATTGCTGAAAAACGCAATCCGTCGCTCACGTCGGAGGAGCGCTTCTTTGCCATGCTCCTGCGGGCCGCCATGGTTCGGAACGCCATTGTGGTTCTGGACAGACCGTTTCGAATCCTGACCGACCACCGGGACGGACGGCTTATCCTGGATTGCCTGCGGAAGCTGGACGACTTGATTGCAGAAACGTATATTTTTGATTATACTTGGGTCAAAGTACGTTACGGGGGTGCGGATGGCACTGAGGAATGAAGTCAAGGTGGGGTTCTTCATCATCGTGACCGCCTTGCTGATCATAGCCTCCATCGGATACGTCGCCTACAGAAAAGGGGCTTTCTCAAAGGTGTACACGTACACCCTGTCGTCAAACACGGCCGAAAATCTCACCGTGGGGATGCCGGTGGTGTTCTGGGGCTTCAATATCGGCCAGGTCAGCTCGATGGAGCTCACCCAAAAGGGCGTGCTGATACGCATCAAGATCCCCGAGCGGAACAACCGGGTGATCCGTGCCAACAGCAAGTTCGTCCTAGACAAGCCCCTTCTTGGCTCCTCGCGGATCATCGTCACGACGGATAACCTCAACGATCCGCCCCTTTCACCGAAGGTCTTTCCCGAAATCACGGTCTCCAACGACATCAACGAAATCATCAAGAAGGTCGAGCCCATTGCCGCAAAGCTGGACAAGATTGCCGACAGCGTGGCGACCATCACCGCGAACCTGGCAGACCCGAAGGGTGAGGTAAACCGGATTCTGAAAAACGTCGAGACGGTGACGGCCCATTTCGCAGAAAAGGAGTCGCTTCTGGAGATGGCCGTCGGCACCAAGGAAAGCGTCCGGTCGATACAGGACATTTTGGGTAATGTCCACGGTCTGACCCTTCGCCTGGATGAGATCCTCAAACAGGTCAACGCACTGGCGGGCAAGAGCGATGAGCAGATCTACGGCCGGGACGGCGTCTTTCCTCTGGTTCGCAGCATTCTGCGCGATCTGCTGGCCAAGCTGGGGAAGATCGACGCCACGCTGGACAACGTCAACAAGATCAGCGTCGAGGCGGTCGACTCGACCAAGGATCTGAAGCATCTGAGAAACAGCCTGGATGATACGGTCGCGGCGGTACGCGTCCTGATCGACGATCTGGATCGGCTCATCCCCCTCAAGGCCGAAACGGAGATCAAACTGCCATGAAGAAGATGTTTCTGGGGCTTTTTCTTTTTCTGCTTCTCGGGGGGTGCGGCTCGACAAAAACCACGCCCGCCTGGCTCATCGCGGGAAATCAGCATCTGGAGTCATTCAAGCATCACTTCCTGACGGGTCTTCAACCCGCCGCCGCGGAGCGCTACTTCCGCCGGGCCGTCGAGGAGATAAAAAAAGCCGGCGATCTGGACCTCCTGGGAAAGGCGTGGCTCACGAGGATGGCTTTGCAGGTCGCCGTTCTGACGGACATGGAGGAGGGTGAATACCTCCACATCGAGGCGGCACGGGCGTTTCCCGCGAACCGGCAGTATTACCTCTTCCTGAAGGGAGACAGGGCCGCGGTGGACCGGTCGCTCCTGCCGGCCCGCTACTGCGCCTTTGTCGGCGCCTACCGGAGCGGAAGCCTGGTCGAGACGGAACGCAGAATCGCCGCCATGAACGACGATCCGCTCTCCCTTCTGATCGCCTCGGGGATTGCCGTGCGTCATCGCATGGAGAGCGAAGCCATCCTCATGGCCGCGGCAGACGCCGCCTCCCGGCAGGGCTGGAAAAGAGCCCTTCTGGTGTGGCTCGAACGCCTGGGCGCCTTTTACGACGCGGCGGGAAAGGGCGCACAAGCTGCGGCCGTCCGCCAGCGGATCGATCTGATGAAAAAATAAGTGGTCTATCGCTGTCTGCCCGCCGCAAGCCGGGTCCAGCTCGTGAGGTTCCAGTCGGGGTCGCAGACCGTTTTCACGTCGTCGGTATGCAGACCGCACTTCGATGCGAAGTAGCGGTGAAAAGCGAGGCTGGCCGTCAGTTCGGGATGAAAAACGGTCACCAGCACACCGGGGGATTCGGCCGCGGCGATGAAATCATCCATGCGCAGCAGGATCTGGACCCCTTCACCCGCCCGAAGGATCTTCGGAGCACGGATGAAGGTGAGCGGCACCGGCCGGGCAGAGACCTTCGGCACAAGGGCTTCGCAGGAAAAACTGTCGAGCTGGCTTCCGAAACCGTTGCGCTGCACCTCGATGTCGATCAGGCCCAGATGCGGCGCTTCCCCGGATAGCGAGCCGGCAAGGAGAATGGCCCCGGCGCAGGTCCCCCAGAGTTTCATCCCTGCGCGGAACTGACGGATGATGGCGGTTTCCAGGGCGAAGATCCCGATCAGCCGGGCCAGACAGGTGCTCTCTCCGCCGGGGAGGATCAGACCGGCCAGACCCTCAAAATCCTCAGGATGTTTCACCCGCCGGGCGTTCACGCCGAGACGGTGCAGGTGATCGATGTGCTCACAGACCCCCCCCTGCATGTCCAGAACACCGATCGTATGTCCCGTTGGGCGCAATGAGGGTCCTTCTGCGGAGTTCATGAAGGGAGCAGCTCTTCTGTTCGCATCTACGATTCCCGCCTACCAGCCCCGGTCGGCCAGGAGCTGCTCCTTGGGAATCCCGGCAATCTCCAGGCCGGGCATCGCGCCGCCGATCCCCATGGACGCCTCGAGGACCTTGGACGGATCGTTGAAATAGGCTGTGGCCTTGACGATCGCCCGTGCCCGCACGGAGGGGGCCGCCGATTTGAAGATACCGGATCCCACAAAAACACCATCACAGCCGAGCTGCATCATCAGTGCCGCATCGGCCGGCGTGGCGATGCCTCCCGCGGCAAAGTTGACCACCGGCAAGCGGCCCAGTTCCCGGATCTTCATGGCCAGTTCATAGGGAATCCCGTTGCTCTTGGCAAGCCCGCTGACCTCTTCGGCCGGCATGCCGACGAGCTGACGGATCTCACGGTTCATGGTCCTCATATGCCGGACGGCCTCCACCACATTCCCCGTGCCGGCCTCACCCTTGGTCCGGATCATGGCCGCCCCTTCCGCGATGCGGCGTGCCGCTTCCCCCAGATTCCGGGCTCCGCATACGAAAGGGATGGAGAAGCGGGTCTTGTCTATGTGAGACTCCTCATCGGCGGGTGTCAGGACTTCGCTCTCGTCGATGTAATCGATCCTCAGCGCCTCGAGTATCTGGGCCTCCACGAAATGGCCGATCCGGGCCTTTGCCATCACCGGTATGGAGACGGCCTTCTTGATTTCCGCGATCATGGCCGGGTCCGACATGCGCGCGACACCGCCGTCCTTCCGGATATCCGCGGGCACCCTTTCGAGCGCCATGACGGCCACCGCGCCCGCCTCTTCGGCGATCCTCGCCTGCTCCACATTCGTCACGTCCATGATGACGCCGCCCTTGAGCATCTGCGCCAGCTGGACATTCAATTCGTATCTTTTCGCATCCACAACAAGACGCCTCCTTACCGTAAAGTATCCTTATCCTCGCCTGTAATTAAGGCATTCTACCTGCGAACGTCAAGGACTATTATCAAAGTCCTCACCAGTGCATTCGCGCCGCGACACCCCGGTCATGGAGAAACGCTTTGATCTCCTCGATGGTATGGGTCCGGTAGTGGACCATCGAGGCCACCAGGGCGGCGTCGGCCTCTCCCCGCGTGAGCACCTCGAGGATGTGCTCCGGTTTCCCGGCCCCTCCGGAAGCAATGACGGGAATGCCCACGTGTGACGAGATCAGCCGGGTCAGATCGATTTCGTAACCGCTCTGCGTCCCGTCGGCATCGATCGAATTGAGGCAGATCTCTCCCGCACCCAGGCGCTCCGCCTCTCTTGCCCAACCGAGGGCGTCCAGACCCGTTGCGGTCCTGCCGCCGTGGATCACCATCTCATAACCGGAAGGAATGTCGCTGCCGAGGTTTGTTCTTCTCACATCCATCCCCAGGACGATGCACTGGCTGCCGAAGGCCTTTGCCCCTTCGGTGATGATCTCCGGGTTCTGAACGGCTTCCGTGTTGACGCTGACCTTCTCCGCACCCGCCAGGATCACCTGCCGCATATCCTCCACGGTCCGGATGCCGCCTCCCACCGAAAAGGGGATGAATATGCGTTCGGCCACCCGGCGGACCACGTCCAACAGGATCGAACGCCCCTCGGCGGAGGCGGTGATGTCGTAGAAGACAATTTCGTCCGCCCCCTGTTCGTAATAGAGCCGGGCCGCATCGACCGGGTCGCCGATATCGATATTACCCTGAAATTTCACCCCCTTGGTGAGCTTACCCGCCCTGACGTCCAGACAGGGGATGATCCGTTTACTGAGCATGCGTTCCCTCCCATCGGCAGAAATTGGCCAGGATGGCCAGACCCGGACGTCCGCTCTTCTCGGGGTGAAACTGAACGGCGACGAGATTTCGCCTGGCCACGGCGGAGCAGAAGCGTACGCCGTAATCGGTCCAGCCGACGGCCCATCGCTCCTCGGCGGGCGCGGGATAGAAGGCGTGCACAAAGTAGAATTCCGCCGTTTCGGGGAGGCCTGCAAATACGGGATGATCCCGCCGGAAGGCCACGCGGTTCCAACCCATGTGGGGTATCTTCAAGCGCCTGCCGTCGGGCTGAAGATCCGCCCGAAAGCGCCGGACGGTTCCGGATAGGATGCCCAGACAGGGGGTATCCCCCTCCTCGCTGTGGTCGAAGATCACCTGGGTGCCCAGGCAGATCCCGAGAACGGGCTTTCCTTCCTGCACCCATCGTCGTAAATGGCGGTCCAGGCCGCTCTGTCTCAGATTTGCCATCGCCTGTCCCGCCGCGCCTACGCCCGGGAAAATGATATGGCTCGCCCCGTCGAGCAGGTGGAAGTCCTGTGTAATGACGCAGGATTCATTCAGATAGTCCAGCGCCCTGGCGACGCTGGTCAGGTTTCCCGCCCGATAGTCCACGATACCGATCATGCCGATCCTCCATACTTGATTCCCTGCCAGGAATCCCGCGCTTCGAGCTCCCGATCGATGGCATGGAGCACGGCGAGCTTGTTTTTCGCCCACTGCGGTCCGAGAAAAATGTCCCGGTAGCCGTCGGCGGTCAGCCGCTGGATGACCATTTCCGGCGGCAGTATCTCCAGGATGTCGCACACCGTGGCCACATATTCCTCCCGGCTGACCATCGGCAGTTCCCCCCGTTCGTATCGCCGGCCCAGCTCCGTCCCCCCCAGCGCCAGGAGGCCGTGGATCTTGATCCCCTGTACCGGCAAACGGGCGATCGCGTGTGCCGTTTCCATCATGTCCCGGCGCGATTCACCCGGCAGGCCCACGATGATGTGCGCGCAGATCTGGATGGGACCGCCGCCGGTCCGCCGGACGGCATCAAGAAAGGCCGCGGCATCGTGTCCCCGGTTGATCGCCGCCAGGGTCCGGTCATGGATCGTCTGGAGGCCCAATTCCAGCCAGAGGTCGCAACGCCCGGCATAGGAGCGTATCAGAGTCAGCGTCTCGTCGGGGACGCAGTCCGGCCTTGTCCCGATGGACAGACCGACAATATCCTCCTCGCGAAGCGCCTGGTCGTAGAGGTCCTTCAGCCTGGGCAGCGGTGCGTAGGTATTCGTAAAGGTTTGAAAATAAGCGATGAATTTTTCCGCTTTCCCGCTGCGGCGGTAATAGGCCTTTCCCCTTCGGATCTGCTCGCCGACCGTGGGAAGGGCCCCCTCCCGGCGCAGCGCCGATCCCCTGCCGTCGCAATAGAGGCACCCCCCCACCGTCAGCGTTCCATCGCGGTTCGGGCAGGTCAGCCCTGCATCGATGGGAAGCTTGTGCACCCGGCAGCCGAATCGGTTGCGCCAGCAGCTTTTCAGGTCGTAGTACCGCTTTGCATTATTCCAGAAGGATGGCTTCGCCAAAGCGCCCTCATCATTTTAGTTGAGTTTTAACGCATGATTATATAACATCATCCCGGTGACTGCAAGGGAACTGTGGATGAACAGGACATATGACATCATTGTCGTCGGGGGGGGGCACGCCGGGTGCGAAGCGGCCCTGGCGGCGGCGCGCATGGGCTGCGACACGCTCCTGTTGAGCATCAATCTGGACTCGATCGCCCTGATGTCCTGCAATCCGGCGATCGGAGGCCTCGCCAAGAGCCAGCTCGTCAAGGAAATCGACGCCCTGGGCGGTCAGATGGGCCGGGTCGCCGACCGGACCGCCGTTCACTTCCGGCTCCTGAACGCCTCCAAGGGACCGGCCGTCCAGTCCACCCGCTTCCAGTGCGACAAGCAGCTCTACCGGCTGGCCATGAAGTCGGCCCTCGAAAAGGAGACAACGCTTGCTCTGCTGCAGGGCCTGGCGGAACGCCTCGTCGTGGAAGGCGGCAGGATCCGGGGTGTTGTCGATCAGACCGGGGGCTTCCACGCGGGGCGGATGGTGATTCTCACGACAGGAACCTTCCTCGACGGTTTGATCCACATCGGCGACGTCCATTATCCGGCCGGACGGGCCGGTGAGATCGCCTCCCATGGTCTGGCCGACTCTCTCAGAGCACTCGGTTTCGAAATGGGGCGGATGAAAACGGGAACCCCCCCCCGGCTGCGCGCCTCCACCATCGACTTTTCCCGGCTTCTCAGGCAGGACAGCGACCACGACCCGGAACCCTTTTCTTTCACCACCGAGACGCTTCCGGCGCACCGCATCCCCTCCTTCTTTTCCGCCACGACGGCAGAGACCCACAGGCTTATAAGGGAAAACATTCGCTTTTCTCCACTCTACGCCGGTGTCATCACGGGGATCGGCGCCCGTTACTGCCCCTCCCTCGAAGACAAGGTGATGCGCTTTACCGACAGGGAAAGCCACCCCGTCGTCCTCGAACAGGAGGGGGGGGAAACGGAGGAGGTCTACGCCAAAGGACTGGGCAACTCCCTTCCCCCCCACCTCCAGGAGAAGATCGTCCGCAGCGTGCCGGGGCTCGAACAGGCGGACATCATGCGCTGGGCCTATGCCATCGAATACGACTTCGTCCAGCCGACCCAGCTCGCCCGCACCCTCGAAACGAAGCAGGTAACCGGGCTTTTTCTCGCCGGACAGATCAACGGAACCTCCGGGTATGAGGAGGCGGCAGCGCAGGGTTTCTGGGCGGGCGTCAACGCGGCCCTGGCCGCCCAGGGCCGGCCCCCTTTCCATCTGGACCGTTCAGAGGCCTACATGGGCGTCATGATGGACGACCTGGTGACACGCGGCGTCGACGAACCCTACCGTATGTTCACCTCGCGCGCCGAGTACCGGCTCATCCTGCGGGAAGACAACGCGACGATCCGGCTGATGGGCAAGGGACGCGAGCTCGGCCTGATCAGCCGGGAGCAGCACGCCCGGCTCAAGGACCGGGTCGATCGGATCGAAAAAGGCGTTCGACGTCTCTCCTCGGCCCGGATCTTTCCCGTTGCCCAGGTCAACAGCACCCTCGCGGCGCTCCACTCCGCGCCGATCAGGAATCCGGTCAGCCTCTTCCAACTCCTCCGGCGAAAGGAGCTCCGCTACGACGATCTGGCACCCTTCGAGGGCTGGGAGGCCGTCGCCGACCGGGCAGTCAAAAAGCAGATCGAGATCGAGGCGAAATATGAAGGATATATCCAGCGGCAGTCCGAACTGGTTCAGAGGATGAAGGATCTCGAAGACGTGAAGATCCCGGTGCACTTCGATTACGCTGTCGTCCCGGGGCTGTCCCGGGAGCTCAAGGCGAAGCTCCTGCGCGTGGAGCCCGCCACGGTCGGCCAAGCCGAGCGGATCCCCGGGATGACGCAGGCCGCGCTCACGGCGATCCTGATCATGATCAAGAAGCGCGATCTGGAGACCGCCGCCGGCAAGGCCTGATCACGGGATCCTAGAGGAAAGGCGTCCACTGCGCTCCCAGCCGGCGGGGAAGGGTTTCCGGGCCAGTTGGTGTTCTTTCCTCCATGCCCTTTCAACCACCCTCCGGAAGCGGCGGGTGCGGGAGGGGCTCGCGGTCAGTGCGGTTCCGTTCTGTCAGGAGGAACGATTCCATGCGGCGCTACCCGTGGTTTTCCCTGGGAGACATCAACGGCTTTTTCGGATTGATGTTCGATAACCTGACGGTGCTGGCCTTCATGGCCGCCATCCTGATCTTCGGTTTCGGCTTTCCCTCCGAGATCGTCTTCACACGCATGTTTCCCGGCACCGCCTTCGGTGTCCTACTGGGCGATCTGCTGTACACGTGGATGGCCTTTCGCCTGGCGAAAAAAACCGGAAATCCGCAGGTGACCGCCATCCCCCTCGGTCTGGACACCCCGTCCACCATCGGCATCGCCCTGGTGGTCCTGGGCCCGGCTTTTCTGTCGCTCAAGGCGCGGATGCCCGCCGAGGAGGCGGCCCTGATGACCTGGTACATCGGGATGGCCACCATGGTGATGATCGGCCTTGTCAAGGTGGCTCTCTCCTTTTGCGGCGGATGGGTGCAGCGGATCGTGCCCAGAGCCGGGCTCCTGGGATCACTGGCCGGTATCGGTCTGGCCTTTCTGGGCTTCATGCCCCTGGTGGATATCTTCAGCATGCCGCTGGTCGGAATGGTTTCGCTGGGCCTGCTCCTCTATACCCTCGTGGCCCGCATCCGCCTGCCGGGGAACCTTTCCGGCGTTCTCATCGGAGTCCTTGCGGGGGTCTCTCTTTACTACCTCCTTGGGCCTTTCGGGTGGGTGAGCGGGTATAAACCGATACCCGCTCTGGAATTGCATTTCGGCCTTCCGACACCGACGCTGCTCTTTGTCCGGGGCCTCGGAGAGGCTCTGCATTAC
>JBFMBA010000120.1:0-4070 GCA_040755475.1 Thermodesulfobacteriota bacterium | reverse complement strand
GGCGGCCGGTAATATGAAGTTCCCGTAGACTGAATAAATGTTAGTACATCGAAAAGCTCTTCGAGTTGCCCGCGATGCTCGAATTCCACCACGAGGGCCCCGCCGTCACCCGGACCGTGACGGCGCCCGCCGCGTTGACGATCGTCCCGGTGAAATCGCCGACCACGACGGTCGAGGGTGTGGGCGTATAGACGGTGACCGACGGCGTGTTGAGCAGCGCCTGGGCGTACTGCTGGGTCGCGTTGGACTGCAGGGCGGCCACGGCGCCCGAAACGGCGCTCTCCTGGGACTTGGTCTGCATGTCGAAGTACTTCGGCACGGCTACCGCGGCCAGGATGCCCAGGATGACCAGGACCGCGATAATCTCGATCAGCGTAAAACCTCTTTCGTTTCGTGACATATTGAACCCCTTTCTTGGTTACGTGTTCATATCGGGTCTCCTGCGGAAACACCGTTTGCAACATCCTCGACGATTCGCCGCCTCTCACCTCCCTTCCCTGGGTCGGCAGCCCCTGGAGATCTGCTTTTCCTGTTCCCGAAGTGACCCCCGGTCAGACACCGAAGGCGCTGACCGGGGGTCCGCCATCGCTCTCGTTCCGGTCTACCTCTTTCCCGTCATGCAAGGCGCTCGAATCAATACATCGAAAAACTCTTCGAGTTGCCCACGATGCTCGAATTCCACCACGAGGGCCCCGCCGTCACCCGGACCGTGACCGCACCCGCCGCGTTGACGATCGTCCCGGTGAAATCCCCGACCACGACGGTCGAGGGTGTGGGCGTATAGGTGGTGACCGACGGCGTGTTGAGCAGCGCCTGGGCGTACTGCTGGGTCGCGTTGGACTGCAGGGCGGCCACGGCCCCCGAGACGGCGCTCTGCTGGGACTTGGTCTGCATGTCGAAATACTTCGGCACGGCCACCGCCGCCAGGATGCCCAGGATGACCAGAACGGCGATGATCTCGATCAGTGTGAAACCTCCTTGATTTCTACGCATGTGATGCCTCCTTTCGGTTTGTGGGTTTGCAGCCGCTTGTTTCTCTCTTGTAAAAAATGGTTCATCATGCCCTAGAAATAAAGGTGTCTCAGCATTCCGGCCTGGGCCTGCCTGCTCTATTCCATGCTTCGTCAATATCTATCACGGCTTGCAACCCGCTGCAACCATTTATCCGTGCCGCCCCGGACCGCTCCGGGGAGCGCCGCCCCGCGTCGGGAGGGTGTCGCAGTCCTTCTTTCCAGCGCCTACTTGACCATCTTCGTCATGTCCCACATGGGCAGGAAGATGGCCAGGGCGAAGAATCCGACGACGCCGGCCAGGCCGACCATGAGAACCGGGCCGATCATGTCCGAAAGGGACTTGACGGCATAGGCGACCTCGTCGTCGTAGTGGAGCGATATCTGGCCGAGCATCTCGTCGATGTTTCCCGATTCCTCGCCGATCGCCACCATGTCCACCAGCATGGGCGTAAAGAATTTCGCCTGGCGCAGAGGGCCGGATATGCCCTGCCCCTCCTTGACCCGTTCGCGGACCCGGCTGATTTCCGTCGATATGGCGGCGTTTCCTATGGTTTCGGACAGGATGTCCAGTGCCTGCATCACGGGAACGCCGCTTCCCTGGAGGATTGCGAAGATGCTGGCAAACCGGGACATGGCAGCCTTCTGGAAGAGCGTCCCCAGAACCGGAATTTTCAGAAAGAGGGAATCACGGGCATACCGGCCGTGTTCGGTCTTGAGGTAGGTTCTCAGGGCCAGGATCAGGATGACCGCGCCGCCGATCAGGAGGAACCAGTAATCGGCCAGCAGCTGGTAGAGCGACATGGCGATCTTCGTGGGCATCGGCATGGCGATCCCCGACTTGTCGAAGATCACGGCGAATTTGGGGATGACCAGGGTCAAAAGAACAAAGAAGGCGGCGCCCAGGGCGAACAGGACGATCAGCGGATACTGCAGGGCGGATTTGATGTCGGCCTTGATCTTGGCCTCGTGCTCGATGATGTCGATCAGGCGCTCGAGGATGGACGGGACGGTGCCGCTGACCTCGCCCGCGTTGATCATGCTCAGGTACAGGGGCGAAAAGAGGGCGGGGTGGCGTTTCATCGCCTCGTGGAGCGTGGCGCCGGCCTTGATGTCCCTGCAGATGTCCGAGATGGCGCTCTGCAGCACCTTGTTCTGGCTCTGGTGTTCCAGAACCTGAAAGAGCCTCAGGATCGGCACCCCCGCCTGCATCATCGACCGGAACTGCTTCGTGAAGAGGATTAGGTCCCCGATCTTGACCTTGTTGAGGCTGTTTTGAATTTTTTCCAGAAAGGATCCGCCGCCTCCCACCCCGCGGCCTGCGGTCACCTTCGAGGGGATCAGCCCCTGCGAAAGGAGAATGTTCTCGGCCATCTCCGGTGAGTCCGCCTCGACCGTCCCGGTGACGTTCCTGCCGCTTTCGTTGATCGCCAGATAGGAGTAACTTGCCATGCGCACTACCGCTTTCACCTAAACCATCACCGACGATGCGGCCTCTTCGAGCGTCGTAATGCCCTGGAGGACCTTGCTGACCGCATCCTCCTTGAGCGTGCGGAGCTTCCCCGCCTCCACCGCCGCGCGCGTCATCTCCTGCGCCGTTTTCCGTCTCAGAATCATCTCCTGGAGGACCTCGTCGTTGACCAGCACCTCGAAGATCCCGGTCCGCCCCTTGTAACCCGTCTGCTTGCACTGATAGCAGCCCTTGCCGCGCTGGAACTGGGCATTTTTCGCATGTTCAAGGCCCCAGGCGGCCAGGGCGGCCTCCGACGGCCGGTAGGGCTCCTTGCAGTAGGGGCAGGCCGTCCGGACCAGCCGCTGGGCGAAGGAGACCAGCAGCGCCGAGGCGACGAGGAACGGCTCGATCCCCATATCGATGAACCGGGTGATGGCGCCCGCCGCGTCGTTGGTATGCAGGGTGCTCAGCAGGCGATGGCCCGTCTGCGCCGCCTGGATGGCGATCTCCGCCGTTTCGGAATCCCGGATCTCGCCTACCATGATGATGTCGGGATCCTGCCGGAGGATCGAACGCAGGCCTCCGGCGAAGGTCATCCCTGCCTTCCGGTTGAGCTGGACCTGCCGGATGTTGTCGATCCGGTACTCGACCGGGTCCTCGAGCGTGATGATGTTCGTATCCGTCTGATTGAGCTCGCTGAGGATCGAGTAGAGGCTCGTGCTTTTGCCGCTTCCGGTGGGGCCGGTGCTCAGGATCATGCCGTAGGCCTTGCGCATCATCGTCTGCAGCTTGTCGCGGTCTGATTGGATCATCCCCAGGCGGTCGAGCGAATAGACCCCCGAACTCATGTCCAGAAGCCGCAGGACGACGTTCTCGCCATAGATCGTGGGCAGCGATGAAACGCGGACGTTGATCTCCCGCTTTTCCATCCTGAGGGTGAACCGTCCGTCCTGGGGTATTCGGGATACGGTGATGTCCATGTCGGCCAGGATCTTCATCCGGGCGACGATCGGCAGGGCCAGCGATTTCGGAGGCGAGGGGACTTCGTGGAGCTTGCCGTCGATCCGGAAGCGCAGCTGGATGTTGTTCTTCTGGGGGCTGATGTGCACGTCGCTCGCCCCGTCGCGGATCGCCTGGGCGAAGATGGAGTTGGCCAGACGGATCACCGGGGCTTCGCCGGCCAGGTCCTGCAGGGAGGCGATATGAATCTCTTCCTGGGCCGTATCCTTGGCCGGAACCGCTTCGGGTTCGGCATCGATGTCCAGTTTTTCCAGGACGCCGCCCATACCCGACTGGACCCCGTAGATCACGCTGATCAGCTGGTTGACCTCGCGCTCCGTGCAGACGACGGGCTCCACCTCGGCGTTGGCCATGACCTCCACCGTGTCCAGGGCGCTGATGTCCAGCGGGTCCGTCATGGCGATCGTCAGCAGGCGGCCCTTCTTCCGGAGCGGCGCAATCATGAATT
This sequence comes from Thermodesulfobacteriota bacterium, assembly GCA_040755475.1. GTDB lineage: Bacteria > Desulfobacterota > Syntrophia > Syntrophales > UBA5619 > JAKAFS01. Next base: position 139 of record JBFMBA010000120.1, on the reverse strand, counting down.
TCTGGGCCGTTTCGAAGGGGATGAGCACCGAGAGGGTCAGATCGACGGCGTACTGGTCGGGATGGTACTTCTCGATCTTGAGCTGCCTGCTCAGCACGTCGACGATCTGTTGGTCGCTGCGTATCCCCTGGCGGCTGAT
>JBFMBA010000119.1:0-2406 GCA_040755475.1 Thermodesulfobacteriota bacterium | reverse complement strand
ACAACTACCACACCTTTCTCGCCCTTCTGTATCAGGTGGCGGCCGCCGAACTCGAGGCGGAGGACATCGCCTATCCCGTCCGCAGCATATTCAGAAACATCCCGACGGTCGATTTTGCCCTGGCCCATGCCCGGCGCATCGATCTCGAGAGGCGGACCGTGGAGACGGACACCGGGAACTTTCCCTACGACTATCTGATTCTGGCCACGGGGAGCGTCTCTCACACCTTCGGCGTGCCGGGCGTCGGGGAGCACGCCTTTTTCCTCAAGACCCTCGAAGAGGGGGTGGCCCTGAAAAACCATATCATCTGCTGCTTTGAAAAGGCGGCCGGAGGGACGGACGCGGCGCGCGATGCGGGACTGCTGACCTTCGTCATCGCCGGTGGCGGCGCAACGGGCGTGGAGTATGCCGGCGCCTTGAGCGAACTCATTCACGGCCCCATGGTGAGCGACTACCGCAGCGTCGATTTTACGTCCGTGCGGATTATCCTGCTGGAAGGGTCGGACAGCCTGGTCGGCGCCATGCCGGTTCCGGTCCGCACCTACACCGCCGCGAGGCTGGACAGGATGGGCGTCGAGGTGCGGTTGGGGGCAAAGGTCATGGAGGTGACGCCGGAGGCCGTCGTCCTCGACGGCGATGAACGGATTCCCGCACGGACGGTCGTCTGGACCGCCGGCGTCAGGGGGGAGCCGCTGGCATTCCTATCGGGTATCGCAGGCGGTGGCGACAGGCGGGTCTCCGTCCAGCCCACCCTGCAGGTCCCCGGCCATCCGGAAATATACGTCGTCGGCGATCTCGCCCGCATCGACAGGGACGGCCGCCCGCTGCCCATGGTGGCGCAGGTGGCGATACAGTCCGCTATGGCCGCTGCCCGGAACATCGGACGTCAGATCGCCGGAATGCCGCCCCTCCCCTTCCTCTACCGCGACCGGGGTTCGATGATCACGATCGGCCGCAATGCGGCCGGCGTCGCCATCGGTTCCCGGACCTACACCGGCTTTCTTGCCTGGCTTCTCTGGCTGATCATCCACCTTTCCAATCTCATCGGTTTCCGCAACCGTATCATGGTGCTGATCAACTGGGCCTGGGATTATCTGCTCTACGAGCGGGCCGTCCGTTTTGTCTTTCCCTCGGACATGACCGCCTACGCAAAATCCCTGTCCTGCACCACCACGCAGGTGCGCAGCGAAGGCAGGAAGTCCGGCTGACCGCCTGCGCCGCAACCAGGAAACCGCCTTCCCCGCCGTGGAGACCCAACGGGGTCCGATCCGGTCCTGCAGGCGACCCGCGGGAACCGTGATCAGAGCAAAGGTGATGCAGGCGATCGAGTAAGGGAGCGCCTTGTCCGCATCATCCCATCCCCACTCCGTGGGAATGGCTTTCTTGACCACGCTCCAGGCGTAGAGCACGCCGAGCGCCAGATTGATTCCCATCCCCGCAAAGGTGACGATCCATCCCCTGTTTACTGCCGTCGATTCCACTTTCGCATATCGCCTTTCGTGCCGCATTCGATCAGAAACCCGCATCTGCCTTGTCACTCGTTCCGGCTCGGCGCTGCCAGCGATCGCGCAGGGGTTGTCCAGGCGGGCGCACCACCGGCGGACGGGATGCACACCTGCCCGTACGGGGCGCCCTTCCTGGCTGAGCCGGGTAGATGGCGCAGCTGCTGTGGAGCGGGCGCCCTCTTTCCCGACGATCCTCATTGTTGTAGTGGGGGAATGACTGGGCGGGAAATCCGTTCCCGCCCATGAGACAAGGGATCAGGCCTTAGGATCTTACCATGACCAGCATCATCTTGAACTGCTGTACCGCCCTCAATGCATGGGGTTTGCCCCCGGGCATGACGATCATCTCGCCTTCCTTCAGGCGGTAGGGTTCACTCGATATGGAGATCTCGGCTTCACCGTCCAGAATATGCACCAGTGCGTCGAAAGGCGCCGTATGTTCGCTCAATCCCTGGTCCTTGTCAAAAGCGAAGACTGTCACCGTTCCCGTCGTTTTCTTGATGATCTCCTTGCTGACGATCGAACCGTCCTGGTAGGCGATCATATCCCGTACCTTCAATACCGGCTCTGCCATAGGTCCTCCTTCTGATGCCCTAAAATATCGAATTCCGGAATCGGAACGCATATCCGCAGGGAACCGTCTTCATGCTTCCCCCGTCTGTCTTCCCCGAAGACGCCCAGAGTGACCGGACCCGGTTTCCCGCCCTCATTCCCCTGCGGATCCTGTCGAACGGCGGACCGGGGCCTCCCTCCTGCCGGCGCGGATCCCGCGGCCCGCCCTTCCGGCGCCGCCCGCAATGCAACCGCAGGAACCCTCTTATCCCACTTTCGTTTTCATGCAACCGATAATTGCCCCCCTGCCCCATGCACATCCACAGTCACCGCAACGCCGCGCGGGGAC
>JBFMBA010000118.1:0-6725 GCA_040755475.1 Thermodesulfobacteriota bacterium | reverse complement strand
GTCGCCCAAGCCCCGCCCTTCCGGCCCGGGGCTTCACGAAAGGGGAGTGCTATTTCTTCTTTTTCGCATCGGCTTTAGCGGGGGCGGCCATCTCCTTGAACGTGGCATCCCACTTCTCGACGACGGTCTTCAACTCAACGACCTTTGACTTGGCGCCGAGCGGGTCCGCCTCGATCATCTCCTTGCTGGCCTTCAGACCGTCCACAAAGGATTTGGCGTCCGCCTCCCAGGCGGCCTTCTGGTCCTTCATCTTCTTTTCGATCTTCTTTATGGACTCTTCGATGCTCTTCCAGCCTTCCTCCAGGGCGGCGACCGCCTGATTCGCCTCTTCGATCGCGGCCTTCTTGCCCGCCACCGCGGCGACCGCGGCTTTCTCGAATGCGGCCTTGGCATCCACGTAACCCTGTTTGGCCTCCTTGTATTTCTTTTCCTTCACCTGGGCTTCCGCCGTGTCAAAGAGTTTCTTCGCCGCCTGATGATCGGCGACCGCATACTTGTCGGCGCCTGCCGCCAGCGCGGCGTCCATGGCGCCCTTGGCGGCCTTCTGCTCCGCCTCGGGTGCGCTTGCACAGCCCACGAAAGCGAGCAGCAGGGATAGAATAACCAATAATAATACCGAATGCTTAAAATTCCTCATGTTTCTTTCCTCCTAGGTTTGATGATGACGGTGTTGTCCAGTACATATTCCATTTTCTATATACCTTTTTGCGTTGTTGTCAAGCCTCGCGATCGTTCGCGAATGGCGTCGGATACAATGCGGCCGAAGGGGCGGATCAGGGAGTCCGCGGGGGCGACGGGATGCCGTTACCCTTCCCCGGGGGGGAGGATGACGCCTCGCGCACGGGGTAGGGGGGCGAATCCCGTTGCCATGGGCCGTTGCCCGGGCCGCCCGGAGGATCAGGCGATGATCCTCTGCAGGCCGGCATGGATAAAATAGCCGGCGAACAGGACGAGCAGCGCGGCGCACGCGCCGATGATCCCCCGATAGAGCCGGTCGCTCAGGAAGCGCCTGCCTCCGGCCACCGCGCCGGATACGGCCGAATACCAGAGGAAATCGGCCAGGAGGTGGCCGATGAAGAACAGAACAATCCCGGCCGTTCCCAGGCGGTGGCTTTGGAGGATGCAGCCCAGGCCGATGGTGGCCCACCAGATGACCCAGTAGGGGCTGAAGGCGCTCAGGACGATGCCGGTGAGCAGCAGATTGCGCCGCTGCGGTGCGCCGGTCTCCTGGCGGAGGGTGAGCGCCGGCAGGGACCGGAACATGGTGAAGGCCATCCGGAGGAGGACCGCGGCGCCGGCGATTGCCACGAAGGCGAAAACCCCCTGCTGCTGGAGGTAGGGGGCGAGGCCCAGAAGAAGGGCGGCGACCATGACGAGCTCCAGCATGACGTGACCCAGGATGAGCAGCGGTCCGGCGGAAAACCCCCTGCGCGAAGACTCGCTGATGACCGTGGTGAGCAGCGGCCCGGGCATCATTGCCCCGGACAGGGTGATCAGGAAGGAGGAGAAAAAAATGGCGCTCAGCGTCACGATCGCCTCATATGGCCTCATCGACCAGGCGCAGCGGGTGACGGTTCATCACCGGCCGCAACAGGCCCGTCACCAGGGCGTGCAGGGCGAAAAGCTCCAGCGAAAACGGCAGATAGCCCAGATAGCCCGGAAGCGGCATCTCGAACAGATAAAGCCAGTCGCCGTATGGGATCCTGTATACCCACTTCGGATAGGAATAGTAATTCCACATCTCCCAGAACAGGCCGCAGACCAGACAGCCCGTGCACAGCGCGATGACCGGCCTCCAGTCGCCCCGGCTCAGGTGCCCGAGGAGGGAAGGGTGCCCGAGGCGCACGTTGAGCGGTTCGACGATGCAGTAGACCGAGATCCAGACCAGGGGGAAAAAAAGGTCCGGCCAGAGAACCAGGAGCATCAGCATGGCGCAGCCGGCGGCAAACATGCCGCCCAGAACGGCGGGTGTGGGCGAAAGGGCCGACCCCCGGGGAATCCCCTTGATTCTGCTCCAGGTTCCCATGAGTTCCGCCGTTCCGAACACGGCCGGCATCACCGTTGAAAAGCTGACCGTCGAGAGCGCCGCGTACTCCAGGGTTGTAAATGTCTCCTCCCCCAGATAAAACCAGTTCTGGGTCCGCAGGTTGATCAGTTCGAAGAGCCACCAGGCGGGCGCCGAAATAAGGAAAAGCCCCGCGAAAGCGGCAGGGCTGCGGGTCAGAAGGGAGTGCCCTTTCCTGCGGCAGACCAGGGCGTCCACGACGAGGGAATACCCGAGCCAGAGGGGGAAGAATCCCCAATGGGTCCGGATACCCGGAAGCGACCAGTTCAGGCTCCAGAAGAGGGCGACCAGGGCGAGGCCGACCCATCCGTGGCGCGGCCATCTCCCGGGCAGTGTTGTTGCGTCAGTGGACATCCCGGGTTTCCATCCTCTATGGCCGCCGCGGCGATGCCTTCAGAAAAGCCAGGATCTCCCCGATGTCGGGCAGCTCGCTGATGGGGTAGACCTTGACGAAAATTACCTTTCCCGCCTCGTCGAGGATGAGGTTTGCCCTTTTGGAGGTGCCCTCGACCTGCCGGAAGAGGCCCTGCGCCCTGGCCGCAGCGCCGTGGGGCCAGAAATCGCAGAGAAGGCGGGTCTCCCCGATCTTCAGGTGGGCAGCCCAGGCGCCTTTCGAGGGGACCGTGTCCACGCTCAGGCCGAGGGGGACGACGCCGAGCCTGGCGAAGGTCCGCCTGTGCTTCTCAAGCGATTTCATCTGCATGGCGCAGACGGATGTCCATGCCAGGGGGTGCCAGGAGAGGAGAACTTTTTGGCCCCGGAGCGCGGAGAGCCGGAGCGGTTTTCCGTCCTGGTCCGGAAGCGAAAAATCCCGCACACGCCGGCCGATGGGAACGACCTCTTTCTCAGCCATGGGAAACCTCCTATTGCCTGTTGGTTCTCTGTGGAAGGTAAGCGGTGCCGCCGATGCCCGGTCGGGGCCCTTCGGAGGGCGCGGACACAGCCCTGCCCCGACGACAGAATGATACAAGAGGCGGCGGCTGTCAAGGCAATTCGGTCGAACGGTCGGGCGCCGCGTCTTCCGATTTGCGGGATCGGCGATGTTGTTTTTTGGGTTGCGTTTTCGCGAGAGATATATAATAAGACCCTGCTACCAAAAGGCGTGTGCCATTCAGAGGGGATCAATCGGTGGAAGGACTTTGGGGAAGAATCGAAGCGGACGCCATGTCCGGGAAGGGAATCGGCGCCGACGACGCGCTCAGGATCCTGGGCCTGCCGCAATCGGAGATATGGCGCCTGCTGGCAGTATCCGAGGCGGTGCGGCGTCGTTTCAAGGGAGATCGGGTGCGGCTCTGCTCCATCGTGAACGCCAAGTCCGGCCTCTGTTCCGAGGACTGCGCCTTCTGCGCCCAGTCCAGCCGGTCGACGGCGCCAATCGACAAATACCCCCTCATGGAAGAGGAGCAGATCGTGACGGCGGCCCGGGACGCCAAGCAGCGGGGGGCGAGGGAGTTTTCCATCGTCGCCTCGGGGCTCACGATACGCAACCGGGGCGAACTCGAACGGGTGGGGCGGGCGATTGAACGGATCGGGGCCGAAGTGGGGATGGAGACCTGCGTCAGCCTGGGCGCTCTGGGCGCCGACGACATCGACTTTCTCCTCTCGCGGGGGCTGCGGTCGGTTCACCACAACCTGGAAACGGCGCGCGGGTTCTTCCCCAGCGTGTGCACCACCCACGATTACGAAGAAGACATCCGGGCCGTGCGCGTCGCCAAGTCGTCCGGCGCCTGGGTTTGCTGCGGCGGCATCTTCGGCATGGGCGAGTCGGACGCGGACCGGGTGGAGCTGTCCATGACGCTGCGGGAACTGGACGTGGACTCGATACCCGTCAATTTCCTCAACCCCATCGAGGGGACCCCCCTCCACGGAAAATCCGAGCTGACCCCCTTCGGCTGCCTGAAGATCATCGTCATGCTGCGGCTCTGTCACCCCGGGCGGGAGATCATCGTCTGCGGCGGGCGGGAAGTGAATCTTCGGGACCTCCAGGGGTTGATATTCGCCGCCGGGGCCTCCGGCATGATGGTGGGCAATTACCTGACGACCGCCGGGCGGCCCGCCGAGGACGACTTGCGGATGGTGGAAGACCTGGGTCTGGGCCTGCGTTCCCTCTGATGAGCCTTTCCCTCTTTGAGCAAGAGATTTCCGCCCTCCGGCAGAAGGGCCGCTACCGCCGCCTGATGCGGATGTCGACCCCCCAGGACCGGGTCGTGGTCATCGACGGGAAGCGGCTGCTAAACTTCTCCTCGAACAACTACCTGGGACTGGCGAACCACCCCGACGTGGTGGAGGCCTTCGCCGGATCCGCCCGGAAATACGGCATGGGGGCCGGAGCCTCACGCCTGATCGGCGGCAACACCGATATCCACGTCGAGCTCGAGGAGGCGCTGGCCCGCTTCAAGGGGACGGAAGCGTCGCTCACCTTCAGCTCCGGTTACCTGGCCAACCTGGGCATCCTCGCCACGCTGGGCGGTCCGGGAGCGACCATCTTTTCCGACGAGTTGAACCACGCCTCCATCGTGGACGGCTGCCGCCTGAGCCGGTCCCGGGTCGAAATCTACCGGCATGCCGACGCGGGGCATCTGGAGGACCTTCTCAAGGCGTCGCGGGCCGGGCGCAAGATCATCGTGACCGACGGGGTGTTCAGCATGGGCGGGGACATCGCCCCGCTTCGCGAGCTGGCGGCGCTCAAGGCACGGCACGGGGCGATCCTGGTCGTGGACGACGCCCATGCCACGGGGACTCTGCCGCCCCGGGGTCGCGGGACCGCCGAATACTTCGGACTGGCCGGGCAGATCGACATCCAGATGGGCACCTTCTCCAAGGCGCTGGGCACCTGCGGGGCCTATCTGTGCGCATCGCGCGCGGTTGTGGAATACTTCGTCAACAAGTGCCGGACCTTCATCTTCAACACGGGGCTCCCGCCGGCGGTGGCCGGCGCCACGATCCGGAGCATCGAACTGCTCACCCGCCATCCCGAATGGCTCGCGGCGCTGGCGGAAAACGGGGAGACCTTCCGGCGCGAGATGGAGGTCCTGGGAAGATTCTTGTCCTCCCCGACGCCGATCATTCCCATCGAGGTGGGAACCGATGAAAAGACCATGTCCGCCTCGCAACGGCTTTATGACAGGGGCCTGTTCGTCCACGGTATCCGGCCGCCGTCGGTGCCGGAGGGGAGAGGGCTGCTGCGCCTGACGCTGATGGCCACGCACACGGCGGACATGGTCCGGACGGCGGCCCGCAGGATCGACGAATCGCTCAAGGAGTCGGAAATTGAACCGAACTGACGAACTGCGCCAACAGGACAAAAAGACCATCTGGCACCCCTTCACCCAGATGGCGGACTGGGAAAAAGAGGCGCCCCTGGTCATCGAGGGCGGCGAGGGCAATCATCTTATCGACACCGACGGCCGGCGGTACTTCGACGGCGTCTCGTCGCTGTGGGTGAACCTGTTCGGCCACCGGCGGCCGGAGATCGACGCGGCCATCCGGTCCCAGCTGGACCGCATCGCCCACTCCACCTTCCTGGGGCTTTCCCACGTGCCCGCCATCGAGCTGTCGGAAAGGCTGCTGGCCGCCGCGCCGGCAGGACTCAGCCGCGTGTTCTATTCGGACAACGGCTCCACCGCCGTCGAGATCGCCATCAAGATGACCCTGCAGTACTGGCGGCAGAGAGGGGTCCCGGAACGGCGGACCTTCATGACGCTCACCGAGGCGTATCACGGGGACACGATCGGGGCGGTCTCGGCCGGGGGCATCGACCTGTTTCACAGGATCTTCCAGCCGCTGCTGTTCACCACGCGCCGGGTTCCGACGCCGCACTGCTACCGCTGCCCCTTCGGCCTGGAGCGTCCGTCCTGCGCCCTGGCCTGCGCCACCCGCATGGAGCAGGAGGTGCGCAAGCACCGGGAGACGCTCGCGGCCGTGATCGTGGAGCCGCTGGTGCAGGGGGCCGCGGGGATGCTCATGATGCCCGAAGGGTACCTCGCCAGGATGCGGGCGGTGACCCGGGAATGCGGGGTCCTGCTCCTCTGCGATGAGGTGGCGACGGGCTTCGGACGGACGGGGACCCTGTTCGCCTGTCAGCAGGAAGGGGTCCTGCCCGACATCATGGCGGTCGCCAAGGGGCTGACGGGGGGCTACCTGCCCCTGGCCGCCACCCTGACGACGGAGGAGATCTACGGCGCGTTCCTGGGCCGGTACGAGGAGTTCAAAACCTTCTTTCACGGCCATTCCTACACCGCCAATCCGCTCGGCTGCGCCGCGGCGCTGGCGACCCTCGCCCTGTTTGAAAAAGAGAACATCCTTGCCCGCGTCGCTGCCCTTGCGGCGGTCATGGCCGCGGCGCTGGCCCGGCTGGAGGACCGTCCCTGCATCGGCGACATCCGCCAGAAAGGGCTGATGGTCGGCATCGAGATCGTGGCCGACCGCGGGACGAAGGCGCCTTTCCCCCCGGAGCGGAAGGTCGGCCAGCGGGTGATCCGAAGAATCCGGGAGAAGGGCATCATCCTGCGCCCGCTGGGCGATGTGATCGTGCTGATGCCCCCCCTCTCCTCCACGGAAGCGGAAATCCGCCATCTGGTCGACGCGGTCGGCTGGGCGATCGATTCGGTCCTTGCCGAATGAGAGGGCATGCCATGGGGCGGGGCATTCTGATCACGGG
>JBFMBA010000117.1:0-10382 GCA_040755475.1 Thermodesulfobacteriota bacterium | reverse complement strand
TCGCAAAAGAAGGCGTCGAATGGGGATTTGGGGACGAGCAACAGATCGGTGGCCGGCCACCGGTCCAGCGCCTCCCTGCCGGCGGCCAGGAAGTCGGGGACCATCAGCAACCCGCTGACACGGATGTTTCCGCCGTAGGAGTGGTTTTTGACCGGGAAGACACGGTGTTCGTTGGAAACCTCCGGCGCAAGCCGCTCCACAAGCCTGGATATTTCCGGACAGGCGGCTTCCGAAACCAGCCAGAGCACCTGACGGTAGGCGCCCCCGAATGTCTTCAGGTTCCCCTGGAGCGTGAAGTTCATGATCCGCTTGACCGGCAGTCGCCGGGGTTCCAGAAGGTTCGGCTGCGGAACGATCGGATATCCGGGGAATTTCTCCCGCATGCGCTTCACGAACGCCTCGAATTCATCCCAGGGGCAGGCGATTTCCTCCCGCAGCCTGTCGGGTGTGAGATCCGAAAAACCCGGCCACCACAGGACAATGGATTTCGCGCCCGCGGCAACCATAAAGCCGAATGTCCTTTCCAGATCGTCCCACCCGCAGATCCGGGGCAGGGGGACGATGGTCCCGGTGAAGTCCACACGATGCTTTTTCAGGATGGAGAAGGATTGCAGCGCCACCCGGGCGCGCCTTTGCGTGGTTCGGAAAATCCGCGCCCACAGTTTCGGCTCGGTGGAGTGCATGGAGACATTGATCTCCAGTGGGCGGAAGGGCGCAAGCTTTTGCACGAAAGGCCCGTCGAGCAGGGAGGCGTTGGTGGTGAAGTGCAGAAGGTTCGCGAGGAATTTTTCGCGAACGAGTGCGAGAATCTCAAAAAACCGGGGGTGCAGAAAGGCCTCGCCTTCCGAAATCCGCCCCGGCAGCGAGTCGCTCATGTGAATGCCGCCTTCGTAGCCGGCCGAAACGAGTGAAAGCTGCAGCTTGACGTCTTCAATTTCGCGGAACACGTTTCGCCTGACCGGGAAGGGGTTCATCCGGTTCGAACAGAACAGGCAGCGGGCATTGCATACCGAGCTGATCGAAAGCTGCCCCGGGGGCTGGCCCGCGGCCAGCCATTCCTCGAAGAAGATGGCGCCTCCCGGCTGCGGGGGGATCCCGCTGTCCCTTCGATTCAAAATGGCTGATTCTTTATGGGGTTTCATATCGTGGCCGAAAGCGCGGCCCGCAAACCCGCCTTGCAGGCGGGGGGCAGGGGCGAAAAAAGCCTATTCCTTGCCGGTAAAGCCCGCCCGAGGGCGGGGAGCTTCGCTTTTCCGTCGCATATCTGTAAGGAAAAGCGGGCGGTGTGTCAATGAAAATACGGGGTCAGGGATTTGCGGACATTTTGCCTCGACCGTGCGCCAGCGATCCCCAGACATGAGAGCATATTCCCCCGATGCGCAGGAGATACAATACATTCGAAAATTCAGCGTCGCTCCGGTGAATTCGCTGCAGGAGGATCGAGGCCGGCGGAAAAAAGGTCCGGGCGATGAACCTGATTTTATCTGAAAGCCTCCGGTTCATGGCCAGATAGATGAAGTAACTGCTTCCCCTGATCCGCCGGTTGCTGTGCTGCAGTCGTAAAAAGAGCTTTTCTCCCATGGAGATGCGGGAAGGTCGTGATTTCGCGATGCACCCGTCGGCGATCTCCAGAGAGGTGTAATGTTTAACGATGGACAGGCCATGGAATATCAAACGGGACAGGCCGAACCGCCGGCTTTCTTCGGCTGTGAAATCCCAGTCGATGACGTTTTCGAATGCCTTTACGGCGAAGAAAATGTCGCAGACGAGAATCAGTCGGTCGAAGGAATGGCCGACCCTCAGGGCGTGTTCGCAAAGATAGATGATCAGGTGTTCCGGGCGGAGCATCCAGGCGCGACTGCCCGCTATATCGGTCGCGGCGGCGTTTTCCCACAGCCGGTGGATATCCACCCCTTCGATGAACATGGTGGCCGGGACCGATGTGTTGACGGTGTGCCAGTGTACGTGGAGATGTAACGGGGACCCGGCGTCTTTCCGATATTCCAGGCTGGCCAGATACCCCGCCGGGTTGTGGATCGCTGCCTCCGCGGTACTGTCCCGGGGGGCATATCCGAGCGAAGCGAGACAGGCATCCGCTTTGAAAAGGTCCCTTTTTTTAACCAGAATATCAACATCGGTCATCCCCCGCATGGCAAGGCTCGGATAAACGAGCTCCGCGAGGGCGATCCCTTTGAGAACGATGCAGGGGATCCCCCCGGCCTGAAAGGTTGCCAGCACCTCCCGGAGCCTGCCCATGACCCTCATGTTGCGCTTCAGGCTTGCCCGGTAGTCGTTGGACAGATCCCTATAGCACTCCGGCGGGATCAGGTCTGCGATGCGATGCTTCGTGATGTTATGGAAAAGAACGCCGGAAACCCCCTCCCGTCGGGCTGTTGCCACAAGGCGGGTCCAATCGGGATCATTTGCGGGCGATCGTGCCCCGGACTTTCTATCGAAAAGGAATGTTCGTGCTTTCCCCGGCTCAAAGAGAAGCTTCAGGATACATGTGTCTTCGGCGGTCCAGGTCACGGTGCGGTTCTGCCATCCTTATTTGGGCACTTCCTCCGCCGAGATCCCTGTCACGATGTTCAGGATGGCGGTATCCGCCAGATCGATCAACTTTTCATCGAATATCCGGATGCCCTGCCCGTCCGCGATAATCCGGACGGTGGGTTTGAAGGGGTTGTTCCGATTGGGGCCGACCACGATGCCGACGGACTTGTTATTGAGGCGGACGTAACTTCCTGCCGGATACATCGTAAATTCATTGAGAAACGCCTTCACGACAGAAGTGGGGAAAAAGAGGTCTTTGGTTTCGACCAATTTCAGGACCGAAAGATACTGGGTGGTCGCATCCCTGTAAGGGCGGCTGTGGCTCATGGCCTCGTAAGAATCGCAAATGCCGATGACCTTCGCGTATTCGCAAATCATCTCTCCCGCAATGCCGTGCGGGTATCCCTGACCCCCCTCCCGTTCGTGGTGTTCGTAAACCGCCCGGCTCACATGTGGATAGGCAACGTCATGGGGCTGCAAAAGATCTCTGCCTGTTTCGGTGTGTTTTTTGATCTCAGCCCATTCGGCATGGGTTAATTCACCCGGTTTGGTGATGAGGGGCTTTGGAACGAGAAACATGCCGATGTCGTGATACAGTGCGGCCAGGCAGAGTTCGGTCATCTGGAAGGGGGCGTACCCCATCCGTACGCCGATCTTGAAACTGTACACCATGGTGTTGACGGCAGAGAAGACTTCAAAATCGCAGCTGTGTTCAGCTGCCAGCGTATGTTGGTACATCTCTTCGACCAGAGCGGGTTCAGCGAGCATCTCCACAATGATGCGGAGGGGCTGGTCAAGGCTCGGCGGTTCTCCTGAAAGCGGCAGCCTTTCTCTCAGCTCCTGAAGATACTGCACCGCGCGGTTGTACAGGCTCTGACCGCCGGCGGCAAAAGGGCGGTTGTCGACCGGTGTCTGTCGCCCCAGCGGCCGCTCGGGAATAAAGGCGGGCGGTGTCGTGTGTGTACGGAAATCGCTTTGTCCGGGGATGTCGCTCAGCAGGACCTTGTCCTGACTGCCGTCTGTGGTCTTTTCCGGCGCAGAAATTTTACCCCTGACTATATCCGAGGCTCGCATCGTAAACCCCGATCGGTGTGTCCCCGTCAAGCGAAAGCATACCAGCCGTTACTATGGAATACCATGTATAGTACAGACCATTTTCAGAAAGCGCAAGGCCAAATTGGGCTCGAGCTTATTAGGGAAAAACAGCTTGACAATTCCTTCGCTTTCCTATGATAATACTAGGTGAAATCACTTTCCGTCTGTTGTATTTGAGGGAATTACAATGACCTTCGGAACCAGGCGTTCGATTGTCCACCTGTCATGTATCCTCTCCGCTTTTCTCCTGCAATCCTGTACCGTCCAGACTCCCGGCGTCTCCGTCAAGACCTATAGAGAACCGGCCGTCGTTTCGGAAGTGGCAGACGCGCAGAGGAAGGAAATGAGGGAAGCCATACGGCAGCTGAGCAGTACCAGAGGGAATAGCGTCTTTACGGAGAAATCCGGTGTTCCCGAGTATATTGTCGGCCCGGGAGACGTCATCGTCATCAATTACTGGACGCCTTCCCGTGACGAGGTGTTCAAGCAGAGCTCCTACACAACGACGGTCCGACCGGATGGAAAGATTTCCTTTACCTATGCCGATGATGTCAAGGTCAACGGAAATACGGCCGAGGAAATCAAGCATATCCTGATCGGGCAGGCGCGGAAATATATACGGGAACCGCGTATAGAGGTTATAGTCAAGGAGTACAAGAGTAAGGGCGTACTTCTCTTCGGCCAGATCAATGTCCTCCAGCAGGGCGTCTCCGGTCCGGGAAGATATCCCCTGCTCGGCAAAACCAGGGTTCTGGACCTGATTGTGGCCGCAGGCGGCGTCATATCGGGCCGGAACACGGGTAATGCCGATCTGCGGCAGGTGGAGCTCGTCCGTCAGGGGAAGCGATATTCCCTGAATCTCTATAACGCCATGTTTCGGGGTGATGTGAGCGACAATGTCGTTCTTGATAACGGCGATACGATCACCGTTCCGGAAATGCCTACCTATGCCGAACGCGTCTACGTCTTTGGCCAAGTGGTTTCGCAGGGGATCCTGAAACTGAAGGATTCCCAGGACCTGCTGACCGCTATTGCCATATCCGGCGGGACCACGCCCGTGGCCGTAAAAACCGATATCAAGATCATCAGGGAATATCAGGAAAGGCAAGGCAAGCCCCTTATCCTTTCCGCCAATCTGGACCAGATTCTGCTTCAGGGCGATCTCTCCCAGAACGTCCGCCTGAAGGATGGGGATGTTGTCTACGTGCCGAGAAGTGTTATTGGGGATATCAACGAATTCATTGCCGTTCTCACCCCATCACTGGACTTTATCTACAACCGTCCCAGCGGCTTCCGGTCGAATTACATGCTGGACCAGAACAAGCTGAGATGGTGAGAAAGAAAGCGCCTGTCCATGCCGATGAATTATGACTTAAACTTGCGTGATTTCTGGAGAACGATCCGCAAGCGAAAAGGCATTGTCATATTCACGATCGTCATGATGACCCTCTTCAGTTTCATCTTCTCCATCCTGGGTCGCCCGGATCCGATTTACAAGACCAATGCCACCGTGAAAGTTGAAAAAACGGGTTCTCTTGCCGGTCTCTATGCCCAGTCCATTTCCTGGGCCTCGACCAGCTACATGGAAACCCAGCTGGCCGTTATCAAGAGCTACTTCCTGATGGAGCTGGTGGCCAAGAAAATGGGAGCGATTCCGCCCGAGCTTTCATCCGACGAAGTGCGCCAAAATCCCGTATATTTGTCAGCCATACTCGAGATTAAGGGCAAGGTGGAAACGGAGCAGGAAGGGAACAGCGACATCATCAACATCACGGTAAGCTCGGAGGATCCGCAACAGGCGCAGCGTTTCGCCAACGCCGTAGCCGAGGTTTACAAGGAATGGCACACGATGGATCTGAACAAGCGGATCATCGAAGCCAATAAGTTCATTGAGAGTCAGCTTACTGTCGCAAAAGACAAGCTGCAGAAATCGGAAGAGGCGGTACGGGACTTTCGGGAAGCCAATCGGATGGTATCGCTGGATTCCCACTCCTCGAGCCTCGTCAGTCAGTTTCTCGGCATTCAGACAAAACACAACCGTGATCTGGATATTATAAACAAGATAAACCAGGTAGATAAGCTTCTGACCCAGGCTGAGAGCAGTCCTCTGCCGTCCAAGACCATCTTCACCTTCGAAGAGGCGTCGACTTCTTACAAGAGCCTCAACGACCGTCTCGTTCAACTGATGCTTGAGCGGGATGTCCTTCTGATCCACTTCACGGAGCATTACTCCCAGGTGATTGAGATCAAGAAGCAGATCCAGGAAATCACCGGCAGCATGAGGGCCCAGTTACGGACCCAGCAGCAGAGCCTTTCCCAGACCGTCAAGCGGGCCGAGAAGCAGCTCAAGGAACTGGATGATCAGCTTAAAGCTCTCCCTGCCAAGGGCTTGGAGTTGGCCCGCCTGGAAAGAGATGTGAATGTCAACCGGGAAATCTATACGCTGCTGGCAAAACAGCATCAGGAATCGCTCATCCGATCTGCGGAAAAGGCCGAGGAAGTTCAGATCGTCAAGCCGGCGCTCTTGCCCTCCAAACCGATCAATCCGCCGAAGACAGCGGCTTCGACGAGCCTGGGGTTGATCATCGGAATCATCCTGGCCGTTGTCTTTGCCTTCGTTGTAGAGACATTCGATACGTCCATAGGCGCCGTGGAGGAGGTGGAAGAATTCGTCGGCGCCCGTGTCCTTGGCGTCATCCCCTATGTCAACGCTGACGAACTGAAACTCACGCTCCAGGATAAAATAGCGAAGGATGCCGATGGCGACCAGTTATGGCGTATCGGCAGGCTGATCTCTCACTTCGCCCCCAAGACCACCTCCGCGGAGAGCTACCGCGCCATACGCACCAACATCAACTTTGTCAGACTCGAGAAGGACGTCAAGACAATCGTCTTCACCAGTTCCTCCTCCGAGGAGGGGAAGACGACAGTTGCCATCAACCTTGCCATTGCGATGGCGCAGGCGGGAAACAGGGTCCTGTTGGTCGACGGCGACCTTCGCCGACCGGCGATCGCCAAGATTTTCGGCATCCCGTCGGCACCGGGTCTGACGGATGTCATCCTCGGCAATTACAAGTGGCGTGATGTGGTGCGATCCGTTACCGACATCATGATGGGCAAGATGACGATGGACGAAATCATGATCACTCCCGGTCTTGACAATGTCCATATCATGACCTGCGGAACGGTTGCCCCCAACCCCTCGGAACTGGTGAGCTCACAATTGAATACCGACGTCATCAAGGAGTCGCATGAAGAATATGATTTCGTGATCATCGATGCCCCGCCCGTCCTGGCGGCTACGGATGCGGCGGTTTGGGGAACCAAGGCCGACGGGGTTGTTCTCGTTTACCAGGTCGGCAAGGTCGCGCGGGGCGCCCTGAAGCGGGCCAAGACCCAACTCGCCAATGTCAATGCGAGAATCATCGGTGTCGTCCTCAACGGGCTCAAGGCGGAAATCAGCCCTGATTACGAGTATCACGGAAAATATCACTACTATTACGGCAGTGAACGGACTGATTCTGCGGCACTTGGGGCGAGGATCACATCCTGGCAGGCGTTGAGCAAAAATTATGTCACGGATGTGCTCGAAAAACTGGGTCGGTTCGCGAAAAAAAAGGAAACGCGGACACGGCATGTCAGCAACCCATCCGGCCTCCGGCCCGGTCCCACAAGGATCGGCCTGCTGGTTCTGGCGGTCGGCCTGCTGATCTCGGGTGCCTATTACGCGATGGTGATCGGCAGACCGGATCCTGCTTTGGTCAAGTCCGGCGTTCTCATTACGACGCCTCCTCCCTCGAAAGATCAACCCGCGGCGGCGGCGGTGATGGCGCCAGGAAGTGCCAAAGAACCGGATTCCGCAGAAGCGCCTCCTCCCTCGCAAGATCAACCCGCGGCGGCGCCGGTGATGCCGCCAAAAACTGCCAAGGAACCAAGTGACACGGAATCTCTTCCTTCGCGGGATGCATCCATGCCATCGCTGGAAAAAGTCGCTCTGCCCCCGGCACCGAAAGAGCCGGAACAGCCCTTTGCCATTCAGGTGCAAGCCATGAAGTCGTTGAGTAAAGCCAAAGATACGGTGACCGCGTTAAAGATGCAAGGCTATGACGCCCACCAGGAAATGGTCGATCTCAAAAGGAAAGGCATCTGGTATCGAATCCTTATCGGCAAATTTGCCTCTGCCGATGATGCCCGTCAGTATATGAAGTCTAACCACATCGAAGATGTTTATCCCCAAAGCCGAATCAGGCGGACCTCAAACAGGGAAGTCGCGGCATCGGAAAGCAAGGGTACGCCTTCAAAAGAGAAATCCGTTCCGCCAAAAAAGAAATCCGTATCGCGATGAGTCCCTTCAGGCGAAGGCAAACAAAAAAGAGAAAGTTCAGAAAGCAGATGATGTGGCTGGTAATCATCACGTTTATAACCGGCATCCTCGCCGCTGCTCTGGGGCTGGGAGGAGGTGCAATCGATTTTATCGAGAAATACTATGGTTATCGGGATGATTCATACCGGCCGATGGATACCGAACGATACGAATACGAGGCGGCAAAAGAGCAATCCAAACCATGATGTTTGACAAAACCGAAACCAGCAGCAGAGTCATTCTCCCCTTTTTGGCCGTTTTCTTGATTACGCTCGCCGGGGGGATGCTCCTGCCCCACATCTCGACGGGCATCGCTTTTATGGCCGTCGGAGCCATCATCCTCGCACTGGTCTGCTTCATGAATCCGGCGATAGGTCTCTACATTCTCATCTGCGCCATGCTTCTGGGACCGCAGTTCATGGCGGGGGGAGCTGCCGGAGAAGGCGTCCGCGGCAGGGGTTTGACACTGCGATTGGACGATTTCCTCCTGCTTGTCATCGGCATCAGTTGGTTTTTAAGCACGGCGATCAATAAAGAGCGGGGGCTCTTTCTAAAGACCCCCCTCAATCGATATATCGCTTATTATTTCATCATATGTCTTGTCTCCACGCTGATCGGTTATATCATGGGCCGCGTGAAAGGGGTGGCGGGGATCTTTTTCGTCCTCAAATACTTCGAATATTACATCGTCTATTTTATGGCCGTCAATTACCTCAAGGAAAAAAAGCAGATGGAGCGTATGGTCTTCACGATGCTGATCGTCTGCCTGATTGTCAGCGCCATCGCCATCTATCAGATCCCTTCGGGCGTTCGCGTCTCGGCGCCTTTTGAAGGACCGGAAGGTGAACCGAATACCCTGGGCGGTTATCTGGTGCTCATGCTTTCTCTTGTATTGGGATTGTTATACAGCCAATACGGAACGGGGAAACAGAAATTACTTTTCGGAGCATTAATTTTTTCCATTCTTATTGCCCTTGCCGGGACCCTTTCCCGGAGTGCCTGGCTGGCCCTGGGACCGATGCTGCTGACCCTGATCTTTTTCAGCAAAAGAAAATTGGTCATTATCATACCGTTACTATGTATGGTCATCCTGTCTGGATTTCTTCTGCCTTCGTCAGTGAAGGAAAGGGCCCTGTATACCTTCACGCAAAAGGCTGAGGAAGGCCAGTTGAAAATAGGCGGTTTCAGAATCGATACATCCACATCCGCCCGCCTGACCTCCTGGAAAACGGTCCTGACAAGGGATTTCATACAGCAACCCCTTCTCGGGTACGGCGTCACCGGTCATTCATTTCTGGATGCCCAATATCCACGCGTTCTGGCAGAGACAGGTCTCTTGGGATTCTTATTTTTCACAGCCCTGATGGTTGCCATCTGCAGAAATGCCCTCCAGATCAGGCGCCGGTATGCAGATGATCGTTTCTATCTGGGCATTTCCACGGGTTTTCTGGCCGGTTTTTTCGCCATGCTCACCCATGCCATCGGGGCCAACACCTTCATCATCGTCCGCATCATGGAACCCTTCTGGTTCCTGACGGCGATCGTGATCATGATTCCCCGGATCGACCCATTACCTCGTTCTGATGCTTCGGAAGCGGACCATCGATAGTTGAAGCCGATATGAATAACGGACAAATAGCGGAAATCATCATCGAGCCCCGGGGAAAACCGGCGGGACTGCAGTGCCGCGAACTATGGAATTATAGAGAGTTGCTGCGGTTTCTTATCGTCCGGGACATCAAGGTGCGCTACCGGCAGACGGTGCTGGGCGGCCTCTGGGCGATCCTTCAGCCCTTCATGAACATGGTGGTCTTCACGATCTTCTTCGGCCATTTCGCGAAGATTCCTTCCGACGGCCTTCCGTATCCCATTTTCGTCTATACGGCGCTGCTGCCCTGGCAGTTCTTCAGCAGCGGAATCGGCAGCTCCGGGAACAGCCTGGTCGCCAGCAGCCATCTGATTTCCAAGGTATATTTCCCGAGGATGATCATCCCCACCGCTTCCCTGGGGGTGGGGTGCATCGATTTTCTGATCGCCATGATCGTCCTGCTGTTGATGATGGTCTACTACGGTATCTATCCCGGTGCGGGGATCCTGCTTTTCCCCTTTTTCATGGCGCTGGTCGCCGCGGCCTCCCTGGGGGTGGGGATGGTCCTTGCCGCCCTGAATGTCGCTTACCGCGATTTTCGCTACGTCATTCCCTTTCTGGTACAGTTCTGGCTTTTTGCCACGCCCGTCATCTATCCGGTGAGTATCGTGCCGGCACAGTGGCGATGGCTGGTCAACCTGAATCCCATGGCAGGCCTGATCACCGGCATTCGTTCATCCCTGCTGAACCTGCCCCTGCCTTGGCCGGACATCTGGATCTCCG
>JBFMBA010000116.1:0-4941 GCA_040755475.1 Thermodesulfobacteriota bacterium | reverse complement strand
CCGCATCTTACAGATGACGCCCCGTTCAGGGCTGCACGACCTCGAACTGCCCCATCATGCCGTCATCTTCATGCTCCAGCAGGTGGCAGTGGTACATGTACACGCCGGTGTAGTCGAGGAACCGGCTGATGATGCGCACCGTTTCTCCCGGCATGACGAGAACCGTATCCTTGCGCCCCTGCTCGTGAGGCGGCGGCGCTTTGCCGTCGCGGTCCAGAATCAGGAACTGTACGTCATGCAGGTGCATGGAGTGCGGTCCACTCATCATCATGGCGGTCCGGTTGGTGATCTCCCAGATCTCCGTGGCACCCAAGCTGACCCGTTCGTCGATCCGGTTCAGATCCATCTTTTTGCCGTTAATGGAAAGGGTGCCGCCCATGCCCATGGTCTCCATGAGAAAAGACCGCCTGACCGTCGCTTCCGAGGCGGGGATCCGATCGAAGGGCCGCAGGACGGCCGGAAGCTTCACCTTCGTTTCAGCCGCCCGGTCCACCCGGATGCGCAGTGCCTCGAAGCGCGTGCCGTTGTACTGGTCGACCAGGAGGCTCACCTGTTGACCCGGGGATCGGCCGGTAAAGTCGACAACCACCTCCGCGCGCTCACCGGCGGACAGCACAAGGCTGCTGAGCGTGACCGGCCGCTCCAGAAATCCGCCGTCGGACGCGATGACCCCAAAGCGCTGCCCGTCCGCAAAGGCGATCCGGTAGAGGGCCGAGTTGGAGCCGTTGAGCAGCCGCAACCGTACAGGACCGGCGTGAACCTTCAGCGTCGGCTGAATGACGCCGTTGACCAGCAGGAAGTTGCCGATGACGCCGGTGACGATATCCATGCGGTTTTGCACGTAGGCAAACTGACCGTTTTCAAAAAAGCGGCGGTCCTGAAAGATCAGGGGAATGTCGTCCTTGCCGTAGGTTCGGGGGAGATCCAGCCTGTCGGACACCTCGTCTTCAATCAGAAACAAACCGGCCAGACCCCGATAGACCTGCTCGCCCGTCAAACCCATGGCATGCGGATGGTACCACAGGGTGGCCGCCTGCTGTTTGATGGTGAAATCGGGATTCCAGCGGGCGCCCGCAGGGATCGGCTGACGTGGACCGCCGTCCCACTGGGCAGGCACGTGCAAACCATGCCAGTGCAGCGTCGTTGTCTGTGACAGGGTATTGTGGACACTGGCCCTGAAACGCTGACCCTGCCGCACACGGATGGTAGGGCCCAGGTAATCGCCGTTATAGCCGAGGGTTTGTGTGGCCCTGCCGGGGAAGAATTCCCGGGTTCCCTGTTGCACCCGCAAGGCAACCCGGACGCTGTCGGGGGCGTTGTCCAGATTCTCCAGCAGGGGAGGGACCGGCAGTTCCCTTGTGAAATCCTCACCTGCGGGCCCGCTCCCGGCCGCCAGAGGGCGAACAAGCCCGGCGGCTCCGGAAGTCCAGACAAGCGCCGCGGCCGCCAGGCCGGTTTTGATGAATGTTCTGCGTTCCATGACCCCTCCTGTTGAAACGGACATCCCTTTGATTGACTTACAAAGGAGCCGCAGGGCAGAAAGCCCGGACGGACGGAGGGTTCTGCCTGATCCCCCGACGAACGACTTTCACCGCCCCCCCCGGCATTCTTCGATACCTTCGCTTTCTTACGGCAATTGAAAGGTCGTTACACAGGTCTTGCTGTCCGGAAAGGTTTCAACCACGCCTTTGGCGGACAGACCCCACTCCTGGTTTTCAGGGCGATCCTGCGGTTTCCGGGAAGCCACAGTTCCAGAAAGCGTTTTGCATGGTGGTCATCGCTTCGTCGACCAGGACCTTCCCCTCCCCATCCACAGCCCTGACCAACAACGCCTGCTCGGTCAGCTCCCCCTGACAGGCGGATGCTTTTGCACTCTGCAACTGCCCTTCTGATATCCTTGCCCCTCCCCTCACGGCGTCCGGTCACCGCAGCTGGCGATCCCTGTCATATGGCCATACGGCCGCCCCATGAGGCCCGACGAGCGCTGATTGCGCCCCGCACGCAACCGGACCGGCATCCCCCCGAGGCCCCGCTGCTCCAGGGCAGACGGACGGCACCGATCCGGCTATCGGAGGGCATCACCTAGGCTTCCCCGCCCATCTCCAGCATCAGTTCCGTCAGGTCGCGGATCCGGTCCCGGATCTCGGCCGCCTTTTCGAACTCGAGCGCCCCTGCGGCCTGTTTCATCTCCCCCTTGAGCCTCGCGATCACAACGGTCAGCTCCTTCTCGGAACTGTACGCCGCCCTCTCTTCGGTGATCCTGGGCACGGTCACGTAATCGGCCTCATAGACCGAACCGAGGACATTGTGGATCTGCGCCTTGATGCTTGCCGGCGTGATGCCGTGCGCTTCGTTGTAACCGGCCTGGATCCTGCGCCTGCGCTCCGTTACCTCGACGCAGGCCCGGATCGCGGCCGTCCGGGAATCGGCATACATGATCACCATCCCGGCCACGTTGCGCGCCGCCCGGCCGCTCGTCTGGATGAGGGAACGCTCGGAACGGAGGAAGCCCTCCTTGTCGGCGTCGAGGATCGCCACAAGCGAGACCTCGGGGATGTCGAGCCCCTCGCGCAGGAGGTTGACGCCGATCAGGCAGTCGAACTCGCCCATCCGCAGATCGCGGATGATGTCCACCCGCTCGAGGGTATGGATATCCGAATGGAGGTACTTGACGCGGACGCCCAGTCCCTCGTAGTAGGCCGTCAGATTCTCCGCCATCCGCTTGGTCAGTGTCGTGACCAGGACCCGCTCTCCCTGCTCCGCCCGCCTGCGGATCTCTCCGAGCAGATCGTCCACCTGATGGGCCACGGGCCGCACGACGATCTCGGGATCCATCAGACCCGTGGGGCGGATGATCTGCTCCACGACGCGCCCGCCGGCCCGCTGTGACTCGTAGAGCGCCGGTGTCGCCGAGACGCAGATCCGCTGGTTCTCGAATGCCTCGAACTCCTCGAAGCGCAGCGGCCGGTTGTCCAGGGCGGAAGGGAGCCGGAAGCCGTAATCGACCAGCGTTTCTTTCCGGGAACGGTCGCCGCGGTACATGGCGTTGAGCTGGGGGATCGTGGCATGGCTCTCGTCGATGAATACGAGGGCGTCTTTGGGAAGGTACTCCATGAGCGTGGGAGGCGGCTGTCCGGGTTTGCGTCCGGTGAGATGGCGGGAGTAGTTCTCGATCCCCGAGCAGTACCCCATCTCCTCCATCATCTCGATATCGAAGTGGGTCCGCTGCTCCAGCCGCTGGGCCTCCAGAAGCTTGCTGTCCCTGTTGAGTTCACGGAGCCGCTCCCCGAGCTCCTCGCGGATCACGCCGATCGCCCGCTTGAGGTTGTCCTGCGTCGTGACATAGTGGCTCCCGGGATAGATCGCCGTCCGGCGCAGCCGCTCGACCGTCTTTCCCCGGAGGGGATCGACGACGGAGATCGCCTCCACCGTGTCGCCGAAGAGCTCCACCCGGATCGCCTTCTCCTGCTCGTAGGAGGGAAAGATCTCGACGACGTCCCCCCTGACGCGGAACGTTCCCCGGTGAAAATCCACGTCGTTGCGTTCGTACTGGATCTCCACCAGACGGGAGAGGATGGCGTCCCGCGGGATTTCCATCCCCTCCTCCAGCATCAGGAGCATCCCCTGATAGGCCTCCGGAGAGCCGAGCCCGTAGATGCACGAGACGCTTGCCACGATGATCACGTCCCGCCGCTCGAAGAGAAAGTGGGTCGCCGCGTGGCGGAGCTTGTCGATCTCGTCGTTGATCGAGGAATCCTTCTCGATGTAGGTGTCCGTGCTGGGGATATAGGCTTCGGGCTGGTAGTAATCGTAGTAACTCACGAAATAGGCGACGGCGTTTTCCGGGAAGAGGCTCTTGAACTCCCCGTAGAGCTGGGCCGCGAGGGTCTTGTTGTGGGCGATGACCAGGGCGGGCCGGTTCACGGCGGCAATGACGTTCGCCATCGTGAACGTCTTCCCGGAACCCGTGACCCCGAGAAGCACCTGGTACCGCTGCCCCTGCTCGAGCCCCTCCACAAGCTCCGCGATCGCCCGCGGCTGATCGCCGCGCGGCTCAAACCCGCTGACCAGACGAAACGCTCCCATACCCCTCTCCCCGGATGATCCTGTCTCATGTCCCGGGGGTTGACAAGGGACAGGACCCTGTCGGCCGCCCGCACGCGTGTCGGCGCCGGACCGCCGGATCGCCGACACACAGCGGCCCGCCGCAGGGTTTCCATAGGGATCTCACTTGGAAACCGGCGTTGAAGCGGAGACAGGGGGCCGCCGACCCGTCAGGATGGCAACCGCTTTTTCATCTCCGACAGCTTCTTGAAATGCTCCTTTTCTTCCAGGATAATCCGGTCGATCGCCCCCCTGCGGTCCGCCGGCAGCAGTTCCCGGATCTCCCGGTAGTAATGCAGCGAGTCCAGTTCGCGCCGGATGGCGAAATCGAGGGCGGACGCTTCATCCCGGATCCGCGCCAGTTCCCCGGCAAGCGCCTCCTTCTTGAAAACGAGGCGGTTGTCCACATAGTCATGCAGATAGGCGGCATACTCGCCGTCATACCCCTCGACGGGGGCCGACGCATCCATCCCGGCCAGCAGTTCCGCAAAGACCTTCCGGTGCTCCGCCTCATCGTCGGCGAGCTGCCCGAAGAGTGCCTTCGTCTCTTCACTTCCCGCCACCTGCACGGCGTAGCGGTAGAAGTTCGCGCCGTTTTCCTCGATCCGAATCGCCACCTCCACGATGTCGCTTGTTTCAAGAACTGCCATGTTCAACCTCCTCCATATGGAATGCCTGCTACAGCCACTTTTTTCGTCTGAAGAGGATCAGCATGAAAGCGGCAACGGCTATCATCAGACCCCAGAGGGTCGGGTACCCCCAGCGCCACTCCAGCTCCGGCATATATTTGAAATTCATGCCGTAAATCCCCGCAAGGAAGGTCAGGGGCATGAAGAG
>JBFMBA010000115.1:0-4705 GCA_040755475.1 Thermodesulfobacteriota bacterium | reverse complement strand
ACCGGTACGACCAGCAGCGTCAGCAGCGTGGAGGTGAGGAGACCGCCGACCACGGCGCGCGCCATCGGCGCCCTCACCTCGGCGCCGGCGCCTATCGCCAATGCCAGCGGCAGCATCCCGAAGATCATCGCGAGCGTCGTCATGACGATGGGGCGCAGCCGTGTCCTCCCTGCGGTGATGACCGCCTCGCGACGCGACTGCCCGCGGCGCCTGAGGACCTTGGCATAATCGACCAGCAGGATCGCGTTTTTCGTCACGAGCCCCATCAGCATGATGAGCCCGATCAACGACATGATGTTGACCGTGTCCCCGGTGAGCAGCAGCATCGCGGCCATCCCCACGATGGACAGGGGCAGGGAGAACATGATCGCCAGGGGCTCGAGGAAGGACTCGAACTGGGCGGCCAGGATGAAGTAGACAAAGAGCACCGCCAGGACGAGCGCCTCGGCCATGTACCCGAACGTCTCGGCCATGATCTCCGCGTCTCCGGAAAATACGACCCGGTAACCCGGCGCCAGGGCGAGCGTTTTCGAGGTCGCTTCCACCTTCTCCACCGCCGTCCCCAGAGGGAGGTTGTCGAGGTTTGCGCTGACCGTCACCTGGCGGGTCAGCTCCTGCCGGTTGATCTCCGACGGCGTGGCGTAAGCGGAATAAGACACGAGGTTCGACAGGGGCACGAGCGTCGCGGCGCCCCTCCCGCTTGACACGGCCAGATGGAGGTTCCGGACCTGTTCCGGATTCTCTCGCAGTTTCCCGGGAAGGCGGACGCGGATGTCCACCGCATCGCCGTCCTCGTCCTCATAGGTGGAGACCACCTCGCCGCCGACCAGGGCGCCGACCGTCCTGACGATCTGATCGGTCATCACCCCGGCGCTCGCCGCCTTCTGGCGGTCCACGACCAGCCGGTACTCGGGAATGTCATGCTCGAGGCTGATCTCGATGTCCCTGATCCCGCGAATCGCATACATCCTGTCGCGCAGCTGGGCCGCGTAAACCTTGAGGCGGGCGATGTCCGTCCCGCGAAGGTTCACCTGGAGGGGCTTCTGGCTCTGGCCGGACTCGTTCACCTCTTCGATGGAGGTGATCACTCCGGGAATCCGGGCGAAACTCCGGCGGAAATCCTGCTGCACCGAGCGCTGGCCGAGTTCCCGCTCCGACCGTTTCTTGAGCTTGACGAAGATGACGCCGCTGCGGACCGTACCGCCGTCTCCCGCGCCGATCGTCGCGTAGGTATGGGCCACGGCCGGGTGGGGGCCGATCGCTCCGAGAAGGGCATCCAGACGCCCCCGGCTCTCGGCGATGGAGGCATCCGGGGCGGTCTTGAAGGTCACGTTGAATTCCCCGCTGTCGATGTCGGGGAAAAAGGCGGACTGGAGCGAGCCGAAGGCGGCGATCCCGCCGACAAAGGCCGCCAGCGCGATCCCGAGAACCGTTTTGCGGTGATCGAGCGCCCAGCCGATCATCCGCTGGTAGCCATCGGAAATCCTGTCGAACCCGGCGTTGAATCGCTCCAGGAGTTTCGCCAGGCCGCGCCTTTTCCCCCTGGCCGAGATCGCCGGATCATGCCAGCGTGAGGAGAGCATCGGGTCCAGGGTGAAGGAGACCAGCAGGGAGATGAGGACGGCGAAGGCGACGGTCATCCCGAACTGGAAAAAGAAACGTCCGATGATCCCTTTCATGAAGGCGACCGGCACGAAGACGGCCACGATCGACATGGTCGTTGCGAACACGGCGAGCCCGATCTCGCTGGTCCCGTTTCGGGAGGCGGCAAAATGGTCCTCGCCGCGCTCCAGGTGGCGGACGATGTTCTCGCGCACGACGATGGCGTCGTCGATCAAAAGGCCGATGGCGAGCGACAGGGCCATCATCGTCATCACATTGATCGACATCCCCAGGGCCTTCATGATGATGAACGACGACATCACCGAGATCGGCAGCGTCACCCCCGTGATGACCGTGGAGCGCCAGGAGTTGATGAAACAAAAGACGATCAGAACCGTCAGGATGCCCCCCAGGATCAGGGTGTGCCGGACATCGTCGAGGGACTCGCGGATGAACAGGGAGCTGTCCCGGACGACCGAGATCGTCGTCCCCGGGGGCAGGTCGCTGCGCATCCCCTCCGCCGTCCGCTTGGCCGCGTCGGCAACCTCGACGATGTTGGCGCCGGCCTGCTTGAGAATGTCCAGGGAAACGGCCGGCACCCCGTTGATGAGCGCCAGCGAGCGCTGCTCCTCGATGCCGTCCCTCACCTCGGCCACCTCCCCGAGGCGGATCGGCCGGCCGTTGCGCACGGTGATCGTCATCTCCCGGAACTGTTCGACCCGGTCGGGTTTTCCCGAAACGCGGAGATTGACCTCCGTCGCCCCCCGGTTCAGGCGGCCCAGGGGGGTGTTCACATTTTCCGACCGGAGCCCCGCTACGACGGCGTCGACGCCGATTCCCAGGGCGTTGAGCCGCTTGGGATCGATGATCACATTGACTTCCCGCTTCGCGGCGCCGACCAGGTCCACCTTGCCCACACCGGCGATTCCCTCGAAACGGCGCTTGACGCTCTTCTCGACCAGGACCGTCAGGTCCCGGGGCGAAAGGGTTTCCGACCGGACGGCAAGCGACACGATGGGCATCGCGTTGAAGTCCAGTTTCTGGATGATCGGCTCCTCGATCCCTTTGGGAAGGATGCCGCGGATGGCGTTCACCTTGGCGCGCGCCTCCTGGGTGACCTCGTTGATCCGCTCCTCCAGGCGAAATTCGACCACCACCGTGGAAACCCCCTCGCGGGAGTAAGAATAGACGTGCCTCACCCCGGAGATGCCGTTGACCGCCTCTTCGACCCTTTTGGAGACCTCGCGCTCCACGCTTTCGGGTCCGGCGCCGGGGAATCGCGTTACGATGGACAGGACGGGGATCTCCACGTTCGGATACATCTCGACGGGGAGCCAACGGTAGGAAAAGATCCCCAGGGTAACGAGCACCAGCATCATGACGGCCGCAAGGACCGGGCGGCGGATGGACAGATCGGACAGGATCATGGCTCGACTCCCCGCTTTCCGGCGATGAGGAGGGTGTCACCCTCCCTGACGTTGAAGGCGCCCCTGACAACATAACTCTCCCCGGGTTTCAGGCCGGCGGTGATCTCCACGGAACCGTCCGTCGCCGTGCCGGTCCGTACCTCGCGGGTTTTCGCACGGTCCGACTCGATCACAAAGAGCCTCGCTTTGTTTCCCCCGATGTCCCAGCCCAGCAGGGCCTCGCGCGGAACGAGGAGGACCCCGCTGCGTCTGCCCGTGATGATTCTCCCCTGGACGAACAGTCCTCCCTTGAGCTCGCCCGACGCGTTGTCCACCTCGGCGATCACCCGGACCGAACGGTCGGCCTCGTTGACCGACGGGTTGATGAACATGACCGTTCCCCCGAAGGTTCTGCCGGGAAAGGCGTCCGTGGTGAATTCCAGCCGCTGTCCCCGCCGCAGGGCGGCCATGGAAACCGACGGCACGGATACGGTCAGGTTCAGGATCCGGTTGTCCACGATATGAAACAGGGGCGGGTTGGCCCCCGCCTCGCCCACCAGGTCGCCCACGTTCACTCGCCTTTCGGAGACAATCCCTTCGATCGGGGCGGTGATCCGCCCCTTGGCCAGACGGGTGCGCACCTGGTTGAGATCCTCCCGGGCGACCCGGACCTGGGCCCGGGCCGCATCGACCCGCGATGCCGCGGCCTTTGCCTCCGTCGAGGCGTCGTCGAAGGCTTGCCGGGTCGCCAGGCCGTTGTCCATGAGCTGCCGCATCCGTTCGAGTTCGCGGCGGGCGCGGTTGTCGGCGACGAGGGCCTGTTGCTCGGCGGATGCGGCCGCCTCGAGCGCCGCCTCGGTCCGCCTCGCCAAGGCCTCCTGCTCCCGGATGTCGACCCGGGCCAGCAGCTCCCCCTTCTTCACCCGTACCCACTCGGTGACAGCCACCTCGCTGACCAGACCCGCCACCTCCGACTTGACCCCCACCTCGAACTTGGGGGCCAGACTCCCGGTCACGTCGATCCCTTCGGTCAGGGTGCCGGCCGCAGCCACCGCCGCTTCCGCGGCAACGGGAGGCCGGGCCGCTTCGGGGGTCGCCTGCTTCGCCCCCTCTCCGCCCCCCGAACAGGCCGCGATCAGGACCAACATCGTGAAAGCGGATACAAGCGTCAGAATCCTATTCATCACTTTTCTTTCCCTCCTCGGTCCCTGCCGGCCGCAAAGCCGTCAAAAACCAGGTTCAGAAGCCGCCGGAGCGTTTCCCTGTCGATGCGGGGTGCCTGTCGGCAGATCTGGTCTTCGACGGCGATCTCCATGGTTCCCAGAACGATCCAGGCCATGTCTCCGGCACTGCCGGACCGGAATTCCCCCTTCTCGATCCCCTCCTCAATGAACCGGGTGATCAGGTCATGGTACCGCTGATGGTAGGCCTCGAAATTGAAATAGGGGGCATCATCGGGCGGCCCGAAATAAACGGCGTGCATCAGACGGACGAAATCGCGGTCCTGCCGGATGTGGACGAAACCTTTGTCCAGCATCGCCGTCAGCCGGTCCCGGACCCCCCCTGCCCCACTCCGGTAGACATCCGCCACCGCCTCGAGACGGCCGAAGTGCGTCCGCATCAGTTCGAGAAAAAGGCCCTCCTTGCTCCCGAAATAGTAGTAGAGGACCGGTTTGGTCACCCCCGCGGCCGCCACC
>JBFMBA010000114.1:0-7174 GCA_040755475.1 Thermodesulfobacteriota bacterium | reverse complement strand
CCAGGAGGCGGTAGCCGAAAATGATCCCATCCCGGCGCCGTCATCACCAGGCAGACCTTCGGCGATTTTCTCGGATTCAATCCTCACGCCCTCATTCTCGTGACGGACGGCTGTTTCTACGGTAACAAGGGCATGTTCCGCGTCGCCCCGGCCCGCTACATCATCCGGGCGTCCTTCTCCCAGGAGCGTATGCAGTACCTGGATCATGAGGGGAAGGTCGTCTACGCTTCCAAAGACGGCAGGACAAACAAGAGCTTCCCTGCACTGGAATGGCTGGCAGCCATGTCTTCGCATATCCCCAATCGGGGAGAACAAATGGTTCGATCCTATGGCTGGTACAGCAATGTCTCACAGGGAAAACGGCGGAAGGAAGGCCGCGATGACGTCATTCCCTGCATCCTCGCACCACTGGGGGATGAAAAAACCTTCCGTCGGAACGGGGCGCGGCTTATTCAAAAAATATACGGGGTCGATCCTCTGGTCTGCCCGAAATGTCGGGGAGTCATGCGGGTCATCAGCAGCATCGAAGACCCGTCGGTCATCCGGGCTATCCTCGATCACCTGGGTATCTGGCTGGTTCGGTCAAGGCCGCCGCCGAAAATCCGCGACACGCCTGTCTGCCTGAATTTCATTCAAAATGGTCGTTGTGGCAGGTAAATGAATTAAAAACGGGTCGATTCATCAAAAAGGCAGCCGATGCGATACATCACTTGCACCATGATCGGCAACGCACTCCATATGTTGTGGTCAAAATCCTCTCGACACACAAAATCCCTCTTCATATACTCCCACCATGAAAAAGAAATACCTTATCAATCAATAATATCCATATCAATGGCGATGGGGGTGCCTGGTCGCTATGCCTTTTTCTGTTCGTTCTTCTCCGTTACGCAGTAGATGCCCTCCCCGGCCATCGCCGGGGCGAAGCACTGGTTGTCCGAGAGGCAGGCCGATTTCGCCAGGTTGCCCGATTTCCAGCGGTTGATCAGCCCGGGCTCCCGGATCAGCGGCCGGCAGAGGGCGATATAATCGGCGATCCCCTCGGAAACGATCCGCTCGGCCATCGGAAAGGAGCGGTTTCCTCCGACCAGGATCAGCGGAACGCCGGTCTGCTCCCGTATCGCTTTCGCCTCCAGACGGAAATAGGCCTCGCGCTCTTCGGAATGGATCCCGGCACGGCTGGGGCTGAGCTTGCCGCCGGTCAGGAAGCCGCCGCTCAGCTCGATCGCGTCGATCCCGTCCCGGGCGAGCAGCAGCGCCACCCGGAGGGCATCCTCCGGGGTGAGGCCGTTGTCGATATCATCGCGGCCGTTCATCTTGACCAGCACCGGGTAGTCCTTTCCCACGGCGCTCCGGACGGCCCCGAGCACTTCCAGCAGCGCCCGCGAGCGGTTCTCGACGGTTCCGCCGTATGCATCGGTGCGGCGGTTGAAGGCCGGCGAAAGGAACTGGCTCAGCAGATAGCCGTGGGCCGAGTGGATCTGCACGCCGTCAAAACCGGCCCTCTTGGCCCTCTTCGCCGCATCGGCGAAGGCGCAAACGAGCCCTCCGATGGCTGCCGCCGTAA
This sequence comes from Thermodesulfobacteriota bacterium, assembly GCA_040755475.1. Lineage (GTDB taxonomy): Bacteria > Desulfobacterota > Syntrophia > Syntrophales > UBA5619 > JAKAFS01. Next base: position 5,607 of record JBFMBA010000114.1, on the reverse strand, counting down.
GCTCGATGCGGGGAGATTTGGCAACCCCATCGATCCGGGAAACCGCGAACGGGGGGTTTCCGGTCAGGCGGGCATCGGCGAAAAAACCGGCGTGGGCCAGTTGCAGGACGATTTTTCCGTTGTTCTGGTGGACCGCATCGGCCATCGCGGTCAGCCCCGGGAGCAGGGCGTCGCTGTAAGCGCCCAGTTGCCGCGGGCCTGCCTGTCCGTTTCGGTCAACGTAGGCGTGGCCCGAAATGATCAGGCCGACGCCGCCCCGGGCGAGTGCGACCATGCAGTCGATCAACCGCGGTGTCGCGCTGCCGTCATCCCCGGCCATCCCCTCCCATGTGGCCGACCGGACGAACCGGTTTGCGAGTTGCATTCCATTGATCAGGGTCTGTTCGAAAAGGGTTGTCATGTTTTCCTCCTGTGATCGGTGGTTCGCGGTTCATGTCATCCTTTTTACCGAGAAAGTGAGCCAGATGAATTGAAGAATGGCGACCGCCATGGCCACCGCTGTGGGCATGGCGGTCCGGGCGCTGAAGAATTCGAGCGCGATCGCTGCGGCCAGGCCGTAGTTCTTTCTTGTTCCGACCAGCATATAACTGATCCGGTCGGCTTTGCTGAAACCAAAGCGTTTAAACGTCCAATCGATCAGATAGGTGAAAAGAAAAGTACAGAGGACGGCCACCGTGGTTACCAGGAGCAGCGTCTCGGGCTCCGTTGCAAAGGTTTCGCGGTTCAAACCGATGACGGTATAGACCACCAGGAAGAAACTCCAGTTCACGGCGGCGCCGCGGTACCTTTCGATTTTCGCGGCAACGCCGCTCTTGCGGAGTATCTGCGAGAGGATCAGCGGCGCCACGATCAGTTCGCCCAGGCTGACAAGTATCCTGGCGGGATCGATGTAACTGACCCCAAGAAAGAGGATGCTGATCATGGGGGTGACTACCAGTGCCGACAGAAACGCGGCCACGGTCCCGACCAGCGATATTTCGGCATTGCCACCGAGACGATAGGTGTAGGGGATCACCGCTATGGCCGGGGGGACCGCGGCCAGCAGTACAAAACCGGTCCAGATTTCATGGTCATGGATAAGAATCGACGACAGGCCTACAAAAGCACCACCCAGGAAAAGGTAGCTCAGCGAAAGGAATACAGCAATAGGGAACAGCAGCTTCCTGAACTGCAGAAAGATTCTGGGGGAGATGCTCATGACCGAGAGGGTCATGATGAAGCCCAGCAGCGGGGTCATGATCGGTTTTGTCCACGGTGCGCCCTGGGGAAAGCTGAGGCCGACCGCAAAAGCCAGTGCCAATATGAAACCGGTGTGCTGGAACAGACGGCTCAGGAACAGGGTTGGTTTCATGGTCGGATCGCACCCTCGTTGTGCGTTGTCCCGGCGGCCAGACAGAACAAATGGATGCCGGCTTTCGCCGGTATCACGTCGGGGCTGGATTTGATTTTTTTTCAAGTCGTCAACGACGTAACACCGGCCGAGTTCAGTACAGCCCGATCCCGCTCGGTCTCCGTCCTCCTGGAATGCGGGAAGAGGAGAGGTATGCGGCGGATATCAGGCGGCGGACGCTTTCGCCGCCGCCTCGACACCCTTGCTGAATTCCGTCGGGACGGTCGTTGTTCGGGCAGAGAGGTCCTTGTCCAGCAGCATCAGACCCTGGGCGTTGGAGCCGATCAGCTTCAGCTGCGCGAGGATCTCCTGATCGTTGTTTTCCTCTTCCACCTGCTCGGTCACGTACCACTGCAGGAAAATCTGCGTCGCATGGTCCTTTTCGGCAATGGCCAGGTCCATCCGTTCGTTGATCGATTGGGTGATGTACTGCTCGTGTTCGAGGGTCTTCTCGAACATGTCGAGCGGCGAAGCAAATGCACCCGGGGGCTGCGGAAGCGGCTTCAGCGCGATGGTTCCCCCGCGGAGGCTCACATACTCGTAGAGCTTCATGGCATGGAACATCTCCTCATGATACTGCACCATGAACCAGTTGGCGAAACCTTTCAACCCTTCGTGGGCGGCGTGGGCCGACATGGACATGTAAAGATAGGCCGAGTACATCTCTCGGTTGATCTGCTCATTCAGAGCCTCTTCGATGTTCTTTCCAAGCATGCTATGATCCTTTCGTTTCGTCTGGCGGCGTGCGAGGCGCGACGCCGTGGTTTTGTGAACAGCTCCTTCCGTCGTTCAAGCGAAAAGAGCGTTGCGGACGGGTGACCCGGTTTCCCGGTCCTCTCCTTCCTGATGAAATGTGATCGGCGATTACCCGTTCCGAAACCTGTCCGGCAGTACACCCGAACTTTTTCACCCGCTTCGGATGAAAAATCCTTTCTCTCAGGACTCTAACATATGAATGAACAGCTCCTGTGTCAACGGGTGATGGTTGAAAGGCAACAAGCCCGATGAGGCTGCCGGTGTTCGGCTCGGTCATCGCGATCGCGGTGATGATGTCGCCCGAGACGCAGCCCGGGAGGTATTTCTGTTTCTGCTCCTCGGAGGCGAAGGCGAGGATGTAAGGGACGATGATGTCGGTGTGGAGCGACGCGGCGAGGCCCGAATGGTTCGTCCGGGTCAGCTCCTCCGTGACGATCACGGAGTAGAGGAAGTCCGCCCCCGGGCCGCCGTACTCCTCGGGGACGTTCATCGCAAGAAACCCCTGTTCGCCCATCTTTTTCCCCGCCTCGCGCGGGACGATCCCCGCCTCCTCCCCCGCCTCCGTTAGTCAGTTCCCGTACCGGCCGACTATCGAGATCGCGCAGACGTTCTGGTGCGGGAAGCCGCCAGGTTGCGCGTGAGGCCGTGGCGGGGGTTCGAAAGCTGCCGCTCACCGGCCCGGCCCAGCAGCTGGAGATACATTTCGTAGAGCATTCTCAATACGGATTCTGGCGGCCCTATGTCGAGCAGGTGATCTGTCGCTATCTCGACTGCGGCGATCTGCACAACGGCTTTGCCTGTGTGAAATGCAACGACTGCGGCCATGAATATCTCCCGGCATGCTCTTGCAAGCGCCGACATTTCTGCCCCTCCTGCCACCAAAAACGGGTCGTGGAATTATGAACAGTAAGCTGTGCTTTCGGGAAGCGGCTCTGCATGAATGTGCTCATGAAGATTCCACACCGGCATTTCATGTTCAGCATCCCGAAGATCCTCCGCCGATATTTTCTCTATGATCGGATGATCCCCATCTGCCTGAAAAAAGCGTCATAGGTCTCATCGTTGCCAACGAGCGACCCTCAAACCTCCCGCCAAAAAATGTATTTTCCCATTGGCTTAGCCTCACACTTCACAATAGGGAACAGATCATCTGAACAAAGAAATGTCTTATGTCATGCGTAGGTGTCTTGCGAACCATGGGAAAAGAATCTGGCGGTTGCTTCCGTGGACTTGTTACAAGACTTACGGAGCAAGCTTTTCGCACAGGCTCACGGTTGTCCTATATGACGCCGCCCTAATCGCGCTTGACACGTAAAAAATATCTGTTCATCGGCTTGACATAAGGAACCCTCTTGCATTAGATCCAACTCATTCCAAAGCGATTTCTTCTCAGGAGGGTATAAACTATGCAGCATGGAAATTTTGCGGTCGATTATGAGCAGCGCCCCTACAATCCGGATCGCATGCGCAGGGAGAGAGTGGCGAGAGCTCAGACGTCACTCAAAAAACACGGCCTGGGAGCGGTAATTTTATTCGACTTCGACTATCACCGCTACCTGGGGTTTTTTTCCTTCCACCAGTACTGCCGACGCCGGCTGGGTCATTTCGTCCTGCTGGTCGAAGGGGAGGGCTTTCCCTACGTTCCTGAGGATCATTACCATGGCACATGGGATCAGGCCCGCATGCCCTGGTTGGAAGGCAAAATGGTCCTTTCGACATCGAAGGCGTTCGCCATTCAGCAGGGCCTGGCCGAACACCCGGATTATGTGCCCAGTGAAATGGACAACATCGTTGCAGAGGTCAAGGGCCTGTTGCAGAAGCACGGGAAGGCGGATATGCCCATCGGGATCGACACTTCCAACTACCACCTGATCAAGGCTTTCGAGCGTGCGGGCCTCAAAATCTGTGACGGGCTCACGGCCATGATCGATGCCACGCAGGTGAAGACCGAGGACGAAATTCACTGCTTGAAGATGGCCGGGGTGATTACGGAAAGTGCCCACTGGGAGGTGTGCAAGGCGCTGCGCCCGGGGATGACCGAGCTGCAGGTTGCCGGCGTTGCGGCCAACGCGCTTTATAAACTGGGGGCGGAGGAACTGGAAGGGCCCAGTTTTGTGGTCTGCTCCGGGGAACGATCGGGCTACGGCGTCCCGAACATGCCCACCGACAGGATCATCAGGCCGGGAGATTTTGTGATCGTCGACATCAACGGCGTCAGCTTCCAGGGCTACCGGTCCTGTTTCTATCGCACCTACCTGGTGGGGGACAAGCCCACTGAGTTCCAGAAAGATGTTTACAAAGCCGCTCGCGACGGCCTCTATGCCATGTCGGAGTCTATAAAGCCCGGCATCACCACCCACGACGTATCAAAAGAATGGATGAAGAAGGGAGACTTCCCCGGCGGGTGGGGGCGGTTGCCCAAGTGGCCCGAGGCGGGTCGGCGTTTCTTCGGCTCGGTCGGGCATTCGGTCGGCCTTCGTTCCGGCGATGCGGGACCCACTTTTGCCGGAGCCAGCGCGACCAGCGGCTATCGAACCCCTCCGATGACGATCGTGAAAAATATGTGCTTCGCGGTCGAGGTCGGATGTTTCACCTGGCTTGGCGACCGGTGGGCCAAGGATGGCGTGAAGATCGAACACTGCGGCGTGGTGACCGACACGGGGTTCGAACCCTTCTATCGTTTCCCGAAACATGACCTGATCGTCTGCGGGCTGCCCGGCGAATATTACCCGGTGGATTAAGAGCGAACCCCTGCTGAAGTGGAGATCTCTCGCTTACGAAGACAAATGGGAATCAAATCGATAAGAACCTGCTTTTGGCAGCCAGGGTATATTTATGGGCAGTGGGGAAGCAACCCCGCTCATACGGACCTGTGTCATGCGACGCAAACCAATCGCTGGACCTGCTGACAACGACCCTTGAATCCCTCCGGCCGGGAAGTAACAACCCAAAGGAGGCATAGCGCCCGGTACCCTGTGATAAACCGATTCGTTAACGTCAATGACATTCAATGCGGAGGTTCCAGATGAGAAGGAAAAGACGTTTGTCGTTATGGGGGGGATGATTAGGGGTGTGGTTCTCATTTCCGGGTTGACCCCGCTCCAGGCGGCTGCCCCTGCAGGGCAATGAAGGAAGCCATATACTGGGCCTTTCCGCCGATTGGCTCGATCCCGCGACCAACAGCGCATCCGTTACTTCACAGATTACCCTCTATCTCTTCCACGATGCCCTGTTCAAACCCATGCCCGCCGGAACCTACTTACCCTGCCTAGCCGAGTCGTGGACCGTGAGCCCCGATGCGAAGGTCTATGAATTCAAGCTTCGCCAGGGGGTAAAATTCCACAACGGAGACACCATGACCGCCGACGACGTGATCTTCAGTTTCTGGAGATATAAGGTCGGCCGGGCGAAAAACATCCACGAAAAGACCGAGAAGGTGGTCGCCGTGAACCCCTATCTCG
>JBFMBA010000113.1:0-4356 GCA_040755475.1 Thermodesulfobacteriota bacterium | reverse complement strand
CTTTGTGGAATTTTTGGGGTGCCCGTCTCGGCGAGGGACGCGTCCGCGAAGCGGCCCATTCCCATTGTCTGAGCCCGCAGGGCGAGTTTGGGAATGGGAGCGGCCGAGCCGCAGAACGGGCCAAAAAATGTACAGGTGAGTGGCGGGACCCTCTTCCAGCCACATCAGAGTGATGGCGCCAACTTTGACGCAGCCCTGGGGACCCCCTGTATGGCCTTGACATTCTGCGCCGATCCTGTTAGCAGACTCCCGTGTAGCTTGATAATACTGTGTTTTTTTCGGCATCGGCGTGCCTCATCGCAGGGTGATGACGATAACGCTGACCCGGAAACGGGGCGGGTCAGTGTTCAGTGGCCATTGCGCGCGGAAGGCAGGCGCCCGACATGAAGGACCGAAGGGGTGCATGGACCCCCTGGAGCCGTTTTGGGGCGGACGGAAGGGAGGAAGGCGATGATGGTTCATTTTTCCCGATTTCCCGCTGTGCTCAAAGAGCAAATCGGTTATGTGCTGACCGATATCGACGACACGTTGACCCTTCATGGCCGCCTTCCCTCGGTGGTCTTTGCGGCGATGGAATCGTTGAGAAAGGCGGGCAAGCGCGTCGTCCCCATCACGGGCCGTCCCGCCGGCTGGTGCGACCATATGGCACGCATGTGGCCGATCGACGGGCTGGTGGGCGAAAACGGCGCATTTTATTTCGCCTACGACGAAACCCGGAAACGGATGGTACGGCGATACTGGAAGACGGAGAAGGAGCGAAAGGCCGATCGCCGGAAACTGGATGGAATCAGGCGGGAGATACTGAAATGTGTCCCGGGGTGCGCCGTGGCCTCGGACCAGGCCTATCGTGAAACCGATCTGGCCATCGACTATTGCGAAGATGTGCCGGCCCTTTCCATGCAGGATGCCGAACGGATCGTCGGCATCTTCACGAAGGCCGGCGCCCGGGCGAAAATCAGCTCCATCCACGTCAACGGGTGGTTTGGCGATTATGACAAGCTGTCCATGACGCGCCTGCTTTTCGGGGAGGTGTTCGGCGAAGGGCTGGAATCGGTCAGAGGGCGGGTCCTGTTCACCGGGGATTCGCCGAACGATGCGCCCCTGTTCGGCTATTTCCCGAACTCGGTGGGTGTGGCCAATGTGCTGCGATTCAAAGGCAGGCTGGCCAGCGAGCCCGCCTGGATCACGGAAAAGGAAGGGGGATACGGCTTTGCCGAGATGGTGCAGACGCTCTGCACCGGGACCTCTTCCGGTCGGCCTTGCGACGCCCCTGAATCCGCCGGGTCTCCCTGATCCCCACTACCCGCCTCGATGCCGACGGCGTCGTTAAAAGGCCGGATGCCGCGCAGCGGCTTCGCACTTCGTCATTGCGGTATGCCGCGGCGTGCGCCTGTTTACGCGCTGACGATCCCTTTAGAACGTATTGAGAGACAGGCGGGGCGCCGCCATACCTCCCGTGGGAAAGGGTTCGCCAATGACGCGCCGCTTCATTCGGGCAGGACGATGCATTTATTCGGCGTGAGCGACAGGTGGAGTTCCTGACCCTCTTCCTGCGGGAGCAGATGGGGTGCCTGCACCCTGATCGTGGTTCCGTTGATATTGACGAAAAAGAACAGGAAGTTTCCGAGGTATGCCCTGTTTTCGATGATGCCCTTGAAGAGGTTCTTCCCGGCCTGCGGCGGCTCCGCGAACACCTCCACATCCTCGGGGCGTATCGATGCGTAGACCTTCTGCCCCGGTGTCGTCACGTCGGCGCCCGCCGACCTGCAGAGGAGCTTCTCGCTGAATCCCGTGCGCACATAGGCTTCATTTGTGTCGGGTAGCACCTGTACCACCTCTCCCGGGAAGAAGTTCATGGCGCCGATGAAATCGGCGACAAATCGGCTGGCGGGTTTTACGTATATGTCGTGGGGAGAGCCGATCTGTACGATGTCTCCCCTGTCCATGACGACAATCCGGTCGGAGATCACCATCGCTTCGGCCTGGTCGTGGGTCACGTAGACCGACGTGATGCCCATCCGCTTGACCAGGCTCTTGATTTCAAACCGCATCTTTTCCCGCAGCTTGGCATCCAGATTGCTGAGCGGTTCATCCAGGAGCAGTACTTTGGGATTTCTGATGAGCGCCCGCGCCAGGGCCACCCGCTGCTGCTGTCCGCCGCTCAGCTGACCCGGATACCTCTCCTCCAGGCCCTGCAGTCCCACCAGCTCCAGGACGTTCCTGGCCCTTTCTTGAATGCTCTGCCTCGATATCTTCTGAAGTTTCAGGCCGTAGACGATGTTGCTGTACACCTTCATGTGCGGCCATACGGCATAATTCTGGAACATCATGCCGATGCCTCTTTGCGACGGCTGGACAAACCCTCTGGAAATCATCGGCTTGCCGTCTATGATGATGTCGCCTTCCTCGGGCTTTTCCAGTCCGGCGATGCAGCGAAGGGTCGTTGTTTTTCCGCATCCGCTGGGTCCCAGGAGGGTCAGCAGCTCCCCCTCCTGTACATCAAGCTCTATGTGGTTGACGGCGACTACTTTCTTGTATCGCTTGTACAGGTTGCGGATCTCGATGAAAGCCATTCCCGTTGTCTCCCTAGGTCGTTACGTGATTCCATGCCGCAGAGGCTCCCACGGCGCCTGCGGGCTACCGGCCCTCTCCGGGCCCCCAGGCGGCCTTGAGGATCCCTCCTCCAATTTTTGCTATGATCATCAGCAGAATGAACGTGATCACGATCATGAGAAAGGCCATGGCCGCGGAGATCCCGAATTCCATGCCGCGGTGCCAGTTCAGGTAGATGCCGATGGGAAGCGTTTCCCACCCGCCCCTGTACAGGAAGATGGCCGTGGAGATCTCCTGAAAGGCCATGATGAAAAACATCACGACGCCGACCAGAACGCCCTTGAACAGCAGCGGCAGGGTGATGTTGATGAACGTCCGGAATTTGCCCACCCCCGATACCTCCGATGCCTCCTCGAGCGAGATGTCCAGCTGCAGATACGACGCGTGCGCGATCCGCAGAAAGTAGGGAAGCCGCCGTGAAAAGAGGGCAAGCGGCATGATGATCCAGTGCGTGGCCAGCGGTATGCCTTCCCAGAAGGCCAGCAGATAACTGACGCCGATCGCGATGCCCGGGAAGGCGAGCATGAGCGTGATCACGAAGTCCAGGGCATCTTTGCCCGGAACCCGCGTCCGGACGATGAGATAGGCAGCCGGCAGCCCGAAAATGACGCCGAAAATCAGGGCCAAAAAGCTGAAAATAAACGAATTTTTTATTAGACCCGGGGTTTCCATCAGAATGACCCGGAAGTTGTCCAGCGTCCAGTAGGTGGGAAGCGGCTCAAAAACCCATCTTCGGGAAAATGCGGACAATCCCAGAACGACCGGAATCAGCAGGACCAGGGCGGCGATGATGAACATGTACAGATAAGAGCCGGTCTTGATCAGCGGACTGGGTTCGATCACCCTTCCTTCGGCCGTTGTTCCCTTCGAAAGGCCGGTGTACTTTCTTTTTTCCACCCACCACCGGGCAAGCAGAAACAGCGTGATGCAGACAACGGAAGAGACGACCACCGCCACGATCCCCATGTATTTCCGGTGCTGATCCGTAAAATGGTAGGCGATGTTGATGTAGGCCACGGAGGGCAGAAAGTCCACCTGGCCCAGGATCAGCGGGGTCAGCCAGTCCGTGAAGGGCCACAGGAAGACCATCACGGCGCCCGCCAGATAGCTCGGCGTGCAAAGGGGCAGCGTGACGGTGATGAATCTCCGGAAACCGCTGGCGCCCTCGACTTCGGCGGCCTCTTCAAAAGCGGGATCGATACTGGTTAACCCCGACACAAGGGAAAGCACGATGAAAGGGAGCATGTGCAGGGATTCGATGAACACCAGACCGTGGAACCCGTAGATGAAATTCAGGGGCTTGTCGATCAGTCCGGCATTCATGAGCAGCAGATTCATCGTGCCGAATTTTCCGAAGAAGATGATGAACGCAAATACCCCCGCGTAGGCGGGCAGGACGATGGGCAGGAGGATCAGGGCGGTGAAAAGGGTCTTTCCCCGCTGCCGGTAGCGCGCCAGGATGTAAGCCAGGGGGACTCCGAACACCGTTGTGGTGATGAGAACCATCGTGCTGAGCACGATGGTGTTCAGAAAGGTCTTCAGATAGTAGGTGTCCTGGAAAAACTCCAGATAGTTCTTGAGGCCCGAGCTGTCGGTTCCGGAAATTTTCAGGCTTTCTATGATCAGAAAGGATATGGGATAGAGCACCAGCAACGCGATCACGAGCCACAGGATGGACGCGAGAGAATAATTGCCACGGGACATGGGGGACCCTCAATGTATGGCCGCATCGGGCAGGGGGGG
>JBFMBA010000112.1:0-5108 GCA_040755475.1 Thermodesulfobacteriota bacterium | reverse complement strand
TTTTCACCGACTCCAGCGTCTCGGCATCGACAGGCTCCCGGTTCAGATACCGGGATGAGATCTTGGCATAGGAAAGGATCCCCGACAGGGGGTTGTTGATTTCATGGGCCACCATGGCCGAAAGCTTGCCCATCGAGGCCATCCGCTCCGCCGCGATGAGTCGGGACTGGGTCTTCTCGAGTTCCCGGGTCTTCTCCTTCACCTGCCCGGTCATTTTGTTGAAGGAATCGGCCAGATTCCCCAGCTCGTCCCGGGATTGGACATCGACCTTGTGGTCGAGGTTGAGATTGGCCACCTCCCGGGTGGCATTGTTGAGCTTCTTGATCGGTTTGTGGATCAGCTCCCGGGTGAAAAACCCCTTCACAAAGGCAGTGAGCAGGATCAGAATGGCGGAGTAGAGGATCATCTTGTTCCGGGTCTCGACGATCTTCCTGTCCCCCGCCTCCAGGGATATTTTCACATCCAGGATACCCAGCAATTTCTCCTTGGGAGAGTGGGCATGGCAGGCGGCGTTAAAGCATTCCGGCCCGTTCTCGATCGGGTTGATCAGGCCCAGAACCCGGTGCCCCTTGGGAGAGATCAGGGTCCGGGTACGGTCCTCGGTGGGAACGACCCCCTTGGCCGGCTCGTCCGCGTGACAGACGTAGCACTGCTCCGCCTTCTTGTCGGCAAACTGTCCCAGCTCCTCGGGTCTGTCGGAAAAGGCGATCCCCCCTGCCTTGTTGTAAATCCGTATCCCTTCGAATATCCCCTCCTTCCCGATGCTCCGAATCGTGTTCGTCAGATCCTCCCGGTGGTTTTCCAGCATGCTGTTGTAAGTGGCCCGCTTGACGATGTTGCTGATCTGGACCGCATTGCTGACCGCATCTTCCCGGAAAAGGGAGTTCAGGAAATAGATGTTCACATAGATCACAATCCCGAAGGAGAGAATCAGCAGGAAGACCAGCAAAAGAAAAAACTTCACACCGATCGAATTGCCGATCCGAACTGCTACATTGAGTTTCTTTTGATAGCCCATAATGCGTATCTTATTATCATCCGCGGGGGCGCCTTTCAATATAATTGTGAGATTTCAGCCGACTGACCGTCCAGTGCATCACCCCGCCATTTTCCTTGACACACCCATGTCGTTTCCCTATAGTTTACATGCGGGAAAAGGGAGATTTCACAAGCGGTCTCCGGTGAAATGCGGCAAGAGCGATTTTTTCCGTGGTCGGCTTATGGAAACGGACGCAAAAAAACGGGACATGTCTCATCTTCTGGTTGTCGATGACGAGGAGGTCATCCGGGAGGGGATGCGCCGCATCCTCGGATCCGAACGGTGCCTTGTGACCACCTCGGCCAGCGGACGAACCGCCATCGAGAAAATACAGGAACGGGACTTCGATGTGGTCATCACCGACTTGAAGATGCCCGGCATGGACGGGATCGAGGTGCTCAAAACGATAAAGATCCTGCAGCCGGAGGTCCCGGTCATGATCATCACCGGTTATTCGACCATCGATACTGCCGTGGAAGCCATGAAAAGCGGCGCCTTTGACTATATCACGAAACCGTTTACCTCCGAGTTCATCATCGACAAAGTGCGGAAGGCCATCGAGCATAAGACATTGATGATGGAGGGTTTGTCTGCGAAGAAATGGACGGGCGCCGGTCATAGCTTCGATGGTTTTATCGGTGAAAGCATCGAGATGCAGAAGGTGTATCGCCGTATCATGCAGGTGTCGCCCACCGACAGCACGGTGCTGATCACCGGTGAGAGCGGGACGGGCAAGGAGCTGGTGGCACGGGCCATTCACAAGAACAGTCCCAGGTATGACAACCCCTTCGTGGCCGTAGACTGCTCCTCTCTGCCGGAGACCTTGCTGGAAAGCGAGCTGTTCGGCCACGTCAAAGGTTCTTTCACCGGCGCGATCCACAGCAAGACGGGGCTTTTCAAAGTGGCCGACGGCGGCACCCTTTTTCTGGATGAAGTTTCCAACATCAGCCTTGCGACCCAGTCAAAACTGCTCAGGGTGTTACAGGAACGCCTCCTGACCCCCATCGGTGATACCCGGCCCGTTCCCATAGATATCCGTCTTGTGGTGGCCACGAACATCAAACTTCGGGCCATGGTAGATAAAGGGACCTTCCGGGAGGATCTGTTCTTCCGCATCAATGTCATTCCGGTCAATCTGCCGCCTCTGCGGGAGAGGAAGGGAGATCTGCCGATTTTGATTCATCACTTCCTGAGGAAATTTTCCGGAGAGGTCGGCAAGGAAGTGCGCGGTCTGGCGCCCGGTGCCATGGCGGTCCTTGAGAAATACCCCTTTCCCGGCAATGTCCGTGAACTGGAAAACATCATCGAGCGGGCGGTCGTCCTGTGCGACGGCGACATCATTCAGAAGGTAAACCTCGAACTGCGGTCAGCGGAAGAGGAGCGGATGCTGAACCCGGATATCGTTCCGCTGAACCTGGAAGAATTGAAGGAAACCAAGAAACAGGTTCGCGAGCGGGCGGTGGAACCGGTAGAAAAGGCGTTTGTCCTCAACGCCCTCAGAAGAAACAATTGGAATGTTTCCCAGGCCGCGGAAGAAACGGGCATGCTCCGTCCGAACTTCCACGCTCTGCTCAAGAAACTGGGGATCTCCGTGCGGGATGAGCAAAACAACAAACACTAAGCACGATGTTCTCTTCTCGGGCAATGAGGTTTTTCCAGACCGCTTCCGAACCGGCGTGAAGCGCCAGGACACGGACCGGCTGCAAGCAGGGTCACTGCACCCCTATTTCAGGTGTATACGATGGCAGACACAGTGCTGATTATCGACGACGATGACGAGGTCGTTCTGACGATGCGACTGCCGCTGGAAGCACACGGCTACCAGGTCTTTCGTGCGGCCAACCGCCAGGAAGGGCTGGAAAAAATCAGGGAGATCAAACCCGACATCATCCTTCTGGATGTGATGATGGATTCGATGACCGATGGCTTTGAACTGAGCCGGACGGTCCGCAACCCCGATCCGGCCTCCCCCTATGCGGAATATACTGAAATCCCCATTGTGATGGTGACGGCCATTCACGCAACCTCGTCGCTGCGCTTAGCGCCTGACAAGACCCGTTTGCCGGTGGACCTCTTCATGGAAAAGCCGATCGAACCGGAAGTGCTGCTCTCCACCGTTCGCAACCTCATCGGTAAATCAAGAGCCTAGCCCATTCCGACGCGATTCTCCGGGATAGAGTCCGGCCTTCATACTGTGACATTCAATTGCAGGGCGTATGGCGACAACGGATCCCCACCATGCCGATCCGGGTTCGGATATCGGCCCGCCTGAAGAGGAGATGATCACCCACGAAGCGTGGCTCATCAGATTGCGCTGGTGGGCAGGGCTCGGCGTACTGGCCGCCACGTGGTTGTCCCGGTCTTTGCTCGATCTGTCGCTGAACACCTTCGCGCTTTATACGATCGGCCTGGCCATGCTGGGCTACAATCTGCTTCTGTTGGCCATCCTCAAGCTGCGTCTCCTGGTTTCGCCGCGTTCCCCCAAACCCTCCGCTTCGCTCGCACTCTCGCAGATCAGCCTCGACTGGTTCGCGATGATTCTTCTGATTCACTATTCCGGAGGGGTGGAAAGCCCGGCCATCCTCTTTTTCTTCTTTCATGTCATTATAGCCTCGATACTGCGCTCGACCCGCCAGACTTACACCTATACCGCGGTGGCCGTATTGCTCGTCGCCGGAATGACCGGCCTGGAATACGCGGGGATTCTGCCGCATTACAGCGTCAGGGGTTATACCGACGCGGCGCTCTATAAAAATCCTCTTTACATCTCGGGTGTGATGGTTTTCTTTGTGGGCGGAATCTTCATTTCCGCCTTCATCGCCTCCACACTCAACCGGCGCCTGCGCAAGCGACAGGCCGAAATCGCCAAATTAACCGATCGACTGCAACTGGCTTACAGTCGCCTCCAGACACTCTACGACGGCATGCAGACCTTGAACTCGACCCTGGACCTGCAGCAAGTGCTGGACAGCCTGGCACGCGACACGGTGGCGGTCATGGGGGTGCACGGCTGCTCGATCCGCCTGCTCGACAATACCTGCGGGCGGCTGATGGTTGCCGCGGCCCACGGACTGAGCGACAGCTATGTCCGGAAAGGTGATCTGATTCTGGAGTACAATCCGCTGGCCCGTGAAGTCCTGGCGGGGAAAACCGTCACGGTCGACGATGTGGCTCTCGAGGATCGACTCCAGTATGGGACCCGGGCCCTGGAGGAGGGCATCCGTTCCACCCTGTCAGCCCGGCTGCAAGGCAGACTTCGGGTCCTGGGCATGATCCGCGCTTACAGCACCGAGAAGAGCCACTTCACCGAAGGCGACGCCAGCTTCCTCAACGCGATCGCGAACCAGGGCAGCCTGGCCATCGAAAACGCCATGGCCTTCAAGACGCTGGAGGAGATGGACGAAATCAAGACCAAGTTCATGCTGACGATCACGCACGAACTCCGATCACCCATCAGCGTGGTGCGCAGCCTGCTGCGCACCATCACGAGCGGCTACGCCGGCGCAATGACCCCGCAGCAGGCCGATATCATCGAACGGGCGCTGCAGCGAGTCGACTTCCTGCAGACCCTGATCAACGATCTGCTCGAGCTGGCCTGCGGCAAGAGCGGACCCATGGACACCGACACATGGGTGAATGTGCCGCTCACCGAGGCTGCGGAAAGGGTCATCGCCCGATTCGAAATGCCGGCCCGGGAAAAGCAGATCGAACTGAGATGGCGCTGCGAGCCGGGAGGTTCGCCGATCACCGTGTACGCAACAAACGAGGACATCGATCGGATCCTCAACAACCTCGTCTCCAACGCCGTCAAGTACACCCTCAACGGCGGGAAGGTCACCGTCACGCTGGACCGTGTGGAAGGGCACGCGCATCTCAAAGTGATCGACACGGGAATCGGCATCCCTGAAGAGGCCCAGGCAAGGCTTTTCGAGGAATTCTACCGCGCCCCGAACGCCAGGGCGCAAGTCAAGGAGGGGACAGGTTTGGGTCTGGCCATCGCCAACAACCTGGTGACCCAGCTCGGCGGACAGATCCGCATCAGTAGCCAGCTCGGGGAGGGGACGGAACT
>JBFMBA010000111.1:0-2647 GCA_040755475.1 Thermodesulfobacteriota bacterium | reverse complement strand
ATCGGCGCTTCCTGCGGGAGCATCATTTTCTTCTTTTCAAGGGCGTGACGCCCTTGAGCTGCGCCTCCGAGTCGATCAGGAAGTTGGCCGAGGAAGCGACCCTTTCCCCCGCTCTGAGACCGCCCGTCACTTCGACGAGCTCATCGAACTTCAGGCCCGTGGTGACCTCGCGGGGCTCGAAAAACCCCTCGCCCTTGTCCACGTACACAATCTGTCTCATCCCCGTATCGATCACCGCCTCGGAGGGGACGGCAAGCCGGTTGCCCAGGCCGATTTTGATCTCCACGTTGGTGAACATCTGGGGTTTCAGCGCACCGTCGGGGTTGGGGATGGTGAATCGTACCTTGGCGGTTCTCGTCTCGCTTGCCAGCGAGGGATAAATATAATCCACCTGGGTGGAGAATTCCTTCCCCGGGAAATAGCTCAGCCCGATCCGGGCTGTTTGCCCCACCTTGATCAGCGGCAATTCATACTCGTAGATATCGGAGACGACCCACACGCTGGAAAGATCCACCACGTCGAAGAGCTTTTCTCCCGGCATGACGCGCATGCCCTGAACGGCCATCTTCTGCAGCACATATCCACTGACGGGGCTGTATACGGTCAGCGTTCGAATCGGCCTGCCCGTCGCTTCGATCTTCCTGATCTGCTCATCGTTGATATCCCAGAGCCGGAGCCGCTCCTTGGCCGCATCCAGCATGGTACGGGCGTCTTTGACCAGCAGCATGGCGATGCGTTCATCCTTGATGGATTGGCTCTGGTCCGCCCAGCGCAGGATGTTCAGAAACTCCTGCTGCGTCGCCACCAGCTCCGGGCTGTAGATCTCCGCCAGGGGTTCGCCCTTTTTCACATGGCGCCCCGTATAGTCCACATGGAGCTTCTCGATCCACCCCTCGACCTTGGTGTTGGCGGTTCCGAGCTTCGTCTCGTCGTACTCGATGCGGCCCACGGTCCGGATCACCCGGTGCATCGGCTTCACCGCGGCCCGGGCGGTCCGGACGCCGATCAGCTGCTGCTTGTCCTTGGGAATCTCCACCAGGGGGATCTCCCCCGTCTGCCCGGCCTGTTCCGGGGCCTTCCCCGTTTCCGGCGCGGCGGCGGTCGCCCCTTGCTGCTGGTGTGCCGCCGCGGCGCCGCCCGCTCCCCGAAGGGCGCCCGACCCCTGCCGGTCTGCCTGTTCCCTCTTCACGATGCCAAGGCCGGCTGCCACGTCTCTGAGCTCATTTCGGTAGACGTACGACAGGACGCCGGCAGCCGCCGCAAGCAGACAGATCGCCCCAATAACGACGGTTCTTTGTTTCATTTTGTTTCCACCCCGTAGTCTGTGATGGCGGCAAGGCCTTCCAGCCTCGCCGCGGCTTTTTCCCGGTCCGTGAACTGTCTCCAGTAGTAAAACTCATAATCGATCAGCGATTTGAGACGGCTGATGGCGGTGATCGCCTCGACCTTCCCGGTGACATACCCGGCCAGGGCCAGCTCGAAACCCTGGTAGGCCTTGGGAATCAGCCCCTCGCGGTAGAGGGCCATCAGGCTTTCCGCCGATTTGAGCATGGCGTGGTTTTCCCGCAGGGCGGACGACGTCATCAGCTTTACCGCCTCAACGCTCCGCCTGGCCTCCAGAAGGGCGGCCTCGGCCTCCATCACCGCCTCCCGCTGCTTTGTCTTGTAGAAAAGGGGTATATTGATCGTTGCCGTCAGGTTCCACATGTCCGGGAACTGGGAGCTTCGGGCGAAGTAGCCGGCGCCTATCGTGAAATCAGGATAATATTCCTTCTTGGCCATCTCAATCCTCGCCTTGGCGGCGCCGGTCATCTTTTCCCGGGATAGGATCATCGGATAGCGCTCATGGGACATGCGTATCAGCTCATCCAGAGGGAGGCGCACCGCGGTCTGTTCCGGCTTTTCGGGCCTTCCGAGGGGTGAGCGCGCATCTCTTCCCAGGGCGGCGTTGAGCATCGCCTTGAGGGACTCGATCTTCTGCTTTTCCATCTCTTCACGCTCGAGGAGCATGTATTTCTCCGTCTGGGCCATCCATACCTCCTGCTGCGGGGCCATGCCCGCGGCATAGCGCGCCAGGGCCGCATCTTCCAGGCGGGAAAAGAGCGCCGCCTGGTCCGCGAGCAGGTCGATATTGGTATAGGCCAGCACGATGTCGTGGTAGAGTTCCTTTACCCTGACCTCGGTCGCCAGCCTTGCCGCATCGGCCATCGCCTTGAGGCTTTCGGCATCATATGCGGCCATTTCACCCTTCAGGGCGAGCTTCCCCGGATAGGGAAGCATCTGGGAGAGGGAGAACATCCAGCGGGAATCGGCGGGCATGCCCCGGGTCTGACCGCCGAAGGTATAGAGGCTGTCGGTCCCCTCGTTCTCGTATCCCACCATGAACATGGGGTCGGCAAGGCTTTTCGCCTGGAGGATCCTGTGCGTCGAGGCGTTCGCCCGCGCCTCCGCCACATGGATTTCCGGATTGTTCCTCAGCGCCTCGCGGAGCAGATCCGGCAGTTTCAGGGTCCCCTCGGCGGGATAGGCCTGGGTGGCCGTAAGGATAAGGATGCCGATCACCGGCAGGAAAGCGCGCATATGCCTACCTCGCGTCTACGGTGAACCGGGCCGTTGTCGTTTTATTGGCCCGAGCGATTTTGATGAC
>JBFMBA010000110.1:1671-6293 GCA_040755475.1 Thermodesulfobacteriota bacterium | reverse complement strand
CCCCGCCCATCAGAATGGGCGGGGGCGGGGGACGATGTTCTGCCTGTCTTTTGATTCCGTGTTATGCCGCTACTTCAGCGTGAGCCCCTTCTCGGCGAAATACTTGATCGCGCCGGGGTGATAGGGAATCGGCGAGTGGGCGTTGGTTTGGAATTTGAAGTCGAAGTTCAGCGCCTCCCTGTGGACGGCGACCAGCTCGGGCTTCTTGTCGAAGATCGTCTTGACGATATTGTAGGCAACCTGATTGGACATTTTCTCGTGGACCACGAGGATGTTCCACACGGTTGCCACTTTGTTGGGGGCCTCCTGCCCCGGGTAGCTCTTCGCCGGGATCACGTCCTGGACGTAGAGCGGCCCGTATTTCCGATTCATCGCATCCACCACTTCGTCGTGGTCGACCATCTGGATCTTCAGCCCGGGCGTGGCACCCAGGTCGGTGACGGCAGCCGTCGGGATGCCACCCACCCAGAAGAAGGCGTCGATCTTGCCGTCCTTGACGGCGTTGACCGATTCGGCGACGCCGAGCCTCTCCCGCCTCATGTCCCGGTCCTTGTCCAGACCCGACGCCTCGATCACGCGAAAGGCCATTACCTCGGTGGCGCTGCCCGGGGAACCCGTGGACACGCGCTTCCCCTTGAGATCGGACATTCGCTTGATGCCCGTGCTGTCGATGGAAACGACGTGCATCCGGTTCGGATAGAGCACCATCAGCGTGCGGACGGGGATTTTCCCGCTCTTGAACTTGTCTTCACCCCGAAGGGCATCGAGCGCCGCGTCCACCATCGAGAGCCCGACCTCCGATTTGCCCGTTCCAATGAGCTGCAGATTGGCGACCGAACCGCCGGTCACTTCCGCTGTTGCCTGCATGCCCGGGACATACTTGGACAGAACGTTGGCGATGCCGCCCCCCATCGGGTAGTACACACCGCCCGTGCCGCCGGTGCCGATGGAAATATTGATCTTCTCCTGCGCGAAAACCGCACCCGCCAGCAACACAGATACCAATACCGCAATGCTTCCGATCGTTCGTTTCATGGTTCCCCCCTGATTGTTGTGCAAGTTGTCGCCCAAAGAGCCGGTTCGCTGCGATGAACCGTTCTGCGGACATGACACGACGGCCAGACTATGTGATGTTACGATTAACTTACCTGCAAGTCAACCAGTTTTTTAGCGGCCCTTTTCGATCATTTCGTCCGGGCGGCGCTGCCCAACCGGGAACTTTCCGCCGACGGCGGCTCTCTTCCGTGACAGCGCTATTGAACCTTTTTTGCGGCGTCCGCCCAGTAAGGGTCCCTCAGCTTTTTCTTCTCGATCTTCCCCGAGCCGGTCTTGGGCAGTGCGGCAAGGAAATCGATCGACTTGGGCGCCTTGTATCGGGCGATCCGGTCCTTGCAGAACCCGATCAGCTCCTCCTCCGTGGCCTCGCGTCCCGGTCGCAACACCACGACCCCCTTCACCGCTTCCCCCCACTTTTCATCGGGAACCCCCACAACGGCACACTCCAGAACCGCGGGGTGCTGGTAAAGGGCGTTCTCCACCTCCGTGGAATAGACATTTTCCCCCCCGGTCACGATCATATCCTTGCGGCGGTCGACGATGGTCACGTAGCCCTCTTCGTCCATCACCGCCATGTCGCCCGTATAGAGCCATCCGCCCCTGATCGCCCGCGCCGTTTCTTCGGGCAGCTGCCAGTAGCCGGGCGTGACCGTGTCGCCCCGGACAATGATCTCCCCGACCTGCTTCTCGTCTTTTCGAATGTCCACCCCTTCATCGGTCACCACCCTGAGCTCCGTGGCGACGAACTCCCGGCCTGTCTTTGATTTGAAGCGCAGCTGCTCCTCCGGGGACCGCTCCATCAGGTGCCCTTTCAGGGTGGAGAGGGTGAGGTAGGGGCTGGTCTCGGTCATCCCGTAGGTCTGGATGTAATCGCACCCGAAGGTCTCCACAACCCGCCGCACCACTTCCGGGGCGATGGGGGCGCCGCCGCTCAGCAGCACCCGCAGCCGGCCGTAATCATAGTCCTTCACTCCGGAATGGTTGACCAGCATGTTGAGCATCGTGGGGATGAGGTTCGTCAGCGTCACCTTCTCCCTTTCCATGGCCGCCAGAACCGCCGGCGGATCGAAATCGCCGACGAGCACATGGGTCCCGCCGACCCAGGTCACGGCCCAGGTTGCCCAGGCATCGGCCAGGTGAAAGAGCGGGGCCGCATGAAGCCAGACGTCCCGGTCCGTGAGGTGAAGCTCGGCGATGGTGCCCAGGGCATGCACCGTTACGTTCTTGTGGGTCAGCATCACCCCCTTCGGACGGCCGGTTGTCCCGCTGGTATAGTAGATCTGGGCGATGTCCATCTCCGCCACTTCCACGTCGGGAAGATGAACAGGATCTCCCGCCACGATCTGTTCGTATGGCAGATCCCGGTCTCCTGCCGGAAGATCGACCGTCCCGTCGCCGGTCCAGATGATCTTTTCCACCGTCGGCAGATCGGCGCGGATCTGTTCGACGCTCTGCCTGAACCGGGGATCCGCCACCAGCACCCTGACGCCCGCATCGTTCATGATCAGGGTCAGCTCTCGGGCGGAAAGCCGGAAATTCAGAGGTACGGCCGCCGCTCCGATCAGGGCGATGGCGTAATAGACCTCGAGGAAACAGTGACAATTGGGATGCAGGATGGCGATCCGGTCTCCCTTTTCCATGTTTTCCCCTTGGAGATAGTCGGCGAAGCGGCCCAGGCGCCGGGAAAACGCTTCGTAGGTCCACCGCCTGCCGCCGCAGACGATCGCCTCTTTTTCGGGAAAGAGCTGGCGGGCCTTTCGCAGGGTTTGGGCAAGATGCATGGCATGACCTCACATCGGAATTTTGGGGTGCAGTATAAGGGGGATCCGGCCCGGCTGTCAACGGGATTTGACTGTCCCGAATCACCCCACCCTCTTGCGACCAAACGGTTCGTTCCCCCCGGGAAACCTTCGGCGTACCGACAGCGGGCCGATCCGGGCACACCGATGGATATTTTTGTTCACCTCCTGTATAATTGGGGCACTACACCCGCCATCCCGGGGAAGGAAGAAAGGAGCCATTGGGGGATATGAACACAAACATGGTGCTGATCGGATTCCTGATCATGCTCGTCTGCCAGGACATCGTCGCCATCAGGGCGTTCAGGAAAAACGTGCGGGAGGGATTGCTCTGCGCCATGATACCGGGCTACCTTCTGTTCTATGCGAGCCGGGACGAGAATCGACAGACGAAGCCCCTGATCGGCTGGTTCATCGGCCTGGTAATCCTGCTGACCGGTTTGATGCGCTGACGGGTGGGCAAACAGAACGGGAGGTGAAGGCATGAAAGGCAAGGACATCGATTATTTTGTCGCGCTCTACGACGTGGCCAGGGTGATCAATGCCTCCCTGGATCTGGCGAAGGTCCTGGAGAAGATCGTGCAGTGCGTCGTCAGGGCGATGGGCGTCAAGGCGAGCAGCATCCGGCTCCTGGATTGCCGGGACCGGATGCTCGTGCTCGGTGCTGCCAAGGGCCTGTCCAAGGAATATGTCCGCAAGGGGCCGATTCTTGTCGAGGAAAGCGGCATCGACCGCAAGGTCCTCAAGGGGCGATCGGTCTGGATCAGGGATGCCCGAACGTCAAAGGATTTCCAGTATGGCGCCATGGCAAAGGCCGAGGGGATCGCCTCCGTTCTGGTCGTCCCCCTGCTGCGGGAAAAGGAGGCGATCGGCGTGCTGCGCGTCTATTCGGACAAGATCCGCAAATTCAGCGACGACGAGCTCAAGTTTCTCGAGGCGGTGGCCAACCTGAGCGCGATCGCCCTGGACAACGCGCGGATGCACGAGGCGCTCCTGACCCGGTGCGACCTGATGACGGCGCACGAGTACCGCATCGATGACAACTGAAAGGAGGTCCCATGATTCGCCTTGGTATCAACGGTTTTGGTCGCATCGGACGGCAGGTCCTCAAGGCCGTCCTGGACCGGTATCCCGAAGCTCTGCAGGTCGTGGCGGTCAATGACCTCTCCGATGTGGCGACGAACGCCCACCTGTTCAAGTACGACACGAACTACGGCGCCTATCCGGGCGAGGTCAGGGTCAGGAAAGACACGTTCCTCATCGACGGCCGGCCCATCAAAAACCTGAACCACCGTGATCCCGCCGCCATCCCCTGGGACGACGAGGGGGTTGACATCGTCATCGAGAGCACCGGTCTGTTCCGCACCGGCCCGAAGGCCGCCGCCCATCTCCAGGCCGGGGCCAAAAAGGTGATTATCAGCGCCCCCGCCAAGGAAGAGGATCTCACGGTCGTGATGGGGGTCAACCACGGAAGCTATCAGCCCGGGAAGCATCACATCGTCTCCAACGCTTCCTGTACGACAAACTGCCTTGCGCCGCCGGTCATGGTCGTCCACAGGGCTTTCGGCATCGAGAAGGCAATGATGACGACGGTCCACTCCTACACAGGCGATCAGCGCATCCTCGATCTCGCCCACAAGGATCTGCGGCGCGCCCGGGCCGCCGCGATGAACATCATCCCGACCTCGACCGGCGCCGCCCGCGCCCTCGCGCTCGTCATTCCCGAACTGGAGGGCCGTTTCGACGGCTACTCGCTCCGCGTCCCGA
>JBFMBA010000110.1:0-1661 GCA_040755475.1 Thermodesulfobacteriota bacterium | reverse complement strand
CGGGGCGGAACACAAACCCAACACGACGACGGAGGAGCTAAGGACGATACTCCGTCAGGCCGCCCGGAAGCAGCTCAGGGGAATCATGGCCTGCGAAGAGTCTCCCCTGGTGTCCATGGACTTCAAGGGCAATGCCCATTCCTCCGTTGTGGATGTGGAGTTCACCCAGGTGCTTCGCGACAACATGGCAAAAGTGGTGGCCTGGTATGACAACGAGTGGGGGTATTCCTGCCGGGTGGCGGATCTGGCCCATTACATGGGGAAGAAGGGATTCGGCTAAAGGTTATCATATGAAGAAAGTTCGGATACTGGTCATCGACGACGACGCGGTGGCCTGCGAATTCCTCCAGGAGGCGCTTCTGCGCGCCGGCTATGAGGTCGATGCCTTCACGTCCGCGCAGGACGCCCTCAGGGAGGAGCTGTCGCGCTACGACATTCTTCTGTCCGACATCCGGATGCCGGAGATCGACGGTCTGCAGTTCCTCAGGCAGGTGCACCAGAAATGGCCGCAGCTTCCCGTGATCCTGATGACGGCTTTCGGTTCGCTGGAGACGACGATGGAAGCCCTGCGGCTGGGCGCCTGGGATTACATCAGCAAGCCGTTCTCGCCCGAGGCGATCCGCGCGATGGTTAAAAAAGTACTCGAAGTCCGCGAGCTCCAGCAGCACTGGATCCAGGGCCTGCCGGAAAACCAGCAGGAGCCCCACTTCATCGGCTCCTCCGCCGTGATGGTCGACTTCTACAAGCAGATCGCCCGGGTTGCCAACTCCTCGGCAAGCGTGCTGATCAGCGGGGAGAGCGGAACCGGCAAGGAGCTTACGGCCCGCTCCCTCCACCAGCTGAGCGACCGGAGAGGCAAGCCCTTCATGGCGGTGAACTGCGGCGCCATTCCCGAAACGCTCCTCGAATCGGAGCTCTTCGGGTACGAGCGGGGGGCCTTCACCGGGGCCGATCGCCTCCATCAGGGGCTCCTGGAGGCGGCGCAGCACGGAACGATCTTTCTGGACGAAATCACCGAGATGTCGTCGGCGCTCCAGGGAAAGCTGCTCCGGTTCATGCAGAACGGCGAGGTGAGGCGCCTCGGCGGACATGAGGCGAGGCACGTGGGCGTCCGGGTGGTGGCGGCGGCCAACCGGGATATCGAAGAAGATGCGAGGTCCGGCCGGTTCCGCAACGACCTCCTCTATCGCTTCGTCGTCCGACTGCAGGTACCGCCGCTTCGGGCCCACAAACAGGACCTCCCCCAGCTCATCGAGTCGTTCCTGAAAAAATGGGGATATCCCACGGTCCGCATATCGGACGAAGCGATGGAGCTGCTCATGTCCTACGACTGGCCCGGGAATGTCCGCGAACTGGAAAACGTCCTTCGGCAGACGCTGCTCCTGTCGCCTTTCACCGTGATCCTTCCGGAGAATCTCCCCGGGAAATTCGCTCCCCCCGCCGGCGAGGAGGCGCCGGTTCTGTCGCCGCTCGAAACGGCGGAGCGGCAGCAGATCCTGCGCACCCTGGAGCATATGGCCTGGAATCAGAGCCGGGCCGCCCTGCGGCTGGGGATCGACCGGAAGACCCTGCGGACCACGAGCCAGCGTTACGGTCTCGATCGAAAATAAACGGGGGTAAACAGGGGGCAAACAGGGGGTCAGGTCTTTAAATTTAGCGTT
>JBFMBA010000109.1:0-2817 GCA_040755475.1 Thermodesulfobacteriota bacterium | reverse complement strand
GGCCGCCGCGGCGCTTCCCGCTCCCACAACCACCAACGACAGAATCAACAACCATACCGATAGTTTGCTCAGGTTCTTCATTTTTTCCTCCTTGATAAGAACGGTTCGCCTGCAGGTGTCAAAAATAGCCGCCGGCGACCGGACCGCGAAGAGCGCATCGCCGTGCGATGCGTACCACCCACCCCTAAAATGTTGCCCGGATCACCCCCTTTGATGATCGCCCTTGGGTCTGCTTATCGGCCGTTCATGTGATCGTGATGGCTTTCGTCGCCCTGACCATAGATCTGCTCGAGCTGCATGTCGTAGTGAATCTCCAGCTCGCGGATCGCCCTTTCCTTGTCGCGCTCGACAATGGCGATGGTGATTCGGTTATGGATGTCCAGCATCAGGTCCATCCGGGATAGATCCTTGAGGAAATAATCGCGGCGCATCTTGGTCCAGAGGGGCTGGATCGTCATATCGAGAAGCTTTTCCGTGATCGCCTCGATGATGCGGTTCTTCGTGGCACGGGCGATCGCGATATGGAATTCCTTTCCATAGCGTAGGTACTCCTCCAGGTCTCCCCGGCGCCCCAGGAGATATTTTTCGTCCCACGCCTTTTTGAGGGCTTTGAGGTCCGTATCGGTTGCCACCTCGATGGCGAGTCTGGCGGCGCCGATTTCGAGGGCCTTGCGGGCCTGCATGTTTTCGAAGGGGCTGTCGCATTCCTCCAGGACGGCCACGGCCCTTCGCATGAGATCTTCCGTGGCCACGGGGAGCGAGACATAGGTGCCGTCCCCGGGACGGCTCTCCAGGATGCCGACAATCTGCAGGGCGCTGATCGCCTCCCGCAGCGAAGGGCGGCTGACCCCCATCTGCTCCGTGATGGTCCGCTCCGAGGGGAGCCTGCTGCCAGCCTTGTAGCGGCCGGAATTGATCATCTGCAGGATCTGATCCGCAATGAAGGAGCTTTTCTTCTTGTAACGGACCTGTGTCAGCTTTTCGAACGTCATCGTTTGCACCCAAAAATTGGCCTGACCGGTAAGACTGGTAGATTACCATAGAGGCACAGTGTGCGGTTGTCAAGAGAAATGTGCACGCGCATCTATGGGATCCCCCTCTTCCATGGCGCCGTCCGGGTGATCACGAGTGGAAAGGGCCTTGTCCGGTCGTTCCGGATGGTCGTCAGGAGGTCGGCACGACTTTCGGTCTGTCCGTGTTGACGAGATAGATTCCGGCGGCCACGAGCGCCGCCCCTGCCAGCATGAACCGGGTCAGTGGCTCGGAGAGGATCAGTGTGCCCGTGAATACGCCGAACACCGGCGTCAGGAACATGAAGGCGCTCACCCGGGTCGGCTGATAGTCGGCCAGCAGGCGCACCCAGAGCACCATCGCCAGGCCGGTTCCGATCACGCCGTTGTACCCCACAGAGATGATGACCGCATGATGCGTCGGATCGGGAAGCTCCAGGCCCATCAGAAGGGCGAAAAAAAGGAAAAAGGGGATTGAAACCAGCTGGGTCCAGGCCGCGATGCGAAAAGGGTCGATTCCCTTGAGTGTCTGGCGCAGATAGAGGGACTGGATCCCCCAGATCAGCGCGGCCAGGATGACGAGCCCGTCGCCGATCAGCGCATGGGTCTCCCCCGTGTGAAATTTTTCACCGAACATGAAGATGATCCCCGCAAAGGCGGCGGCGAATCCCAGAACCGATCGCCCGCCGAGCCGCTCGGAGGGAATGAACCAGACGGCAAGGGCGGCGTAGAAGAGCGGCTGGGTGTAAAGGAACACCGAGGCCCGGCCCGATGTCGTGATAGCCGCCCCGTAGTAGAGAAACAGAAACATCGTGCTGTGGAGGATGGCATTCCACCAGAATGCAGGCCTTCCCTTCGGCGGGGCGAGCGCGCCCCGCCGGATGAGTATCAGGCCGAAAATCGTGACGGATGAGACCAGGCTGCGCAGGAAGAGAAAAGTGAAGGGCTCCATCGCCTGGAGACCGATTTTCATCGTCGGGAAGCTGAGGCCCCACAGCGACGTAACCAATGCGATCAGAACGTAGAATTGCAAAATTGACGCCGCCTCCCTGAACGTCGGAATCCATCCGGCGTCAAACAGCGATGATCCCTCTGTCCGTGCCTCTTACCCTGTGACGGATAATGCCCCATGGCCGCAGGCGGGTTTCGATGCCGTGCCGGGCTCCCGGAGGCGATCCGGCCAAGGGGCCGGGCCGATCGCAGCTTCCGCTTGACACTGCCGGCACCTGCCCGGAAACGGTCCCCACAAGAGCCAATCGGGCCGGTGCGGCCGTCGACAGGCAGGGTTATCACATCTGTTCGGATAAAGAAACACCCAACTGCATCCCGGTGAAGCACACGGGCGCCCCTGTCCGGGGTCAGCCGCCCGGGGGCGCCCGTGCGGCCAATAATTGCTTGACCTTTCCGGCGGGGTTGTGCGATACAACACGGGTATGCAAAGACCGTTTCCGGTTCCGAAGAGACTGACCCGATACAGCAAGAAAGGAGGTATGTCACTGATGCAGCGTATGCGAAAGTTTCGTCTTCCCCTGTTCACTTCTGTGGTGCTTCTGGTTTTTGCCCTCGGCTGTTCCGCCCCGCCGAAGATGCTCGACCGATCGATTTCCGGCCCCCAGCTGGTGATGAACCCGCAGGTCATCCCCCTGGGGGTGGCAAAGCTGATGGACACCAACTTCGTCTTCGAGGGATCCGGCTTCAAACCGAATGATACGGTATTCATTTCCCTGGTCGGGCAGAAGAACGTCGATACATCGCTCGTCCTGGCCAAGGTTCAAAAGGACGGGACCTTCCGGGCCGAACTGGGGCA
>JBFMBA010000108.1:0-5614 GCA_040755475.1 Thermodesulfobacteriota bacterium | reverse complement strand
GTTTCTCCTGGCGGTCTTTTCGTTCAGTCCCGTGGCGGCCGCCTGGAGCGCGAAAACCTTCACGATCGATGTGCCCAGCGACCCGGGATAGCGGGAAGAAAGGCCGCAGATGTTGTCCGCCGCCACGCGGGCCTGCTTGTTTGCCGGTCCCGCGAGCGGCACAAGAACCTGCGTCCCTGCCACCAGGTGGGTCGTCTCCACGGCGTCGCCGACGGCGTAAATGTAAGGGTCGCTGGTCCGCATGCCGGCGTCGACGGCGATCCCGCCCGCATCGCCGATCTTCAGGCCGGCTGTCCGGGCCAGCTGAATGTCGGGCCGCACGCCCACGGCGCTGATGACCAGACCGGCGGCCAGCTCCTTCCCGGATTCCAGAATGACCCGGCGCGGCGGACCGCCCACGATCCTCTTCACGCGGTCCGAGAGGTGAAGCCGGACGCCGCCGCCGACAAGCCCGGCCTCGATGATGCCGGCCATTTCCCGATCGAAAGGCGCCATGACCTGATCGAGCATTTCGACCATGTGGGTTTCGATCCCCCTGGCGATCAGATTCTCCGCGATCTCCACGCCGATGAATCCCCCGCCCACGACGACCGCCTCGCGGACCCGCTCCCGGTCGATCCGGGACATGATGGCATCCATGTCGGGAATATCGCGGAGGCTCATGCATGTTTCCCCGCCGCCGTCTTCGATCGGCGGCACAAAGGGATAAGCCCCCGGCGACAGGATCAGGTAGTCGTAAGGTTCCTCGTATTCCCTTGCGTCCTTCAGATTTCGCACCTGCAGACGCTTATGCTGCGGATCGATGGCCAGGACCTGGCTGCCCAACCGGACCTCGACCCGGAAGCGGGACCAGAAACCTTCCGGCGTCTGCAGAAGCAGGCTGTCGCGCTCCTTGATTCGACCCGAGATGTGATAAGGCAGACCGCAGTTGGCAAAGGAGATGTAGTCCCCTCTCTCGAACATAAGGATCTCCAGACTTTCGTCCAGCCGCCGCAGCCGGGCCGCCGCCGTGGCGCCGCCGGCCACCCCTCCGATGATGCAAATCTTCATTCATTCCTCCTGGCGGGTGACGATATGGGAAGAGCGCGTCCCTGTCAACGGGAAATTATGGTTCAGCCGGATTTCCCGTCCGCAGCCCGGGATTCCCCGGCGGCGCCCCCGGCGTCCCGTTGCCTTATAAAATATATTACCGAAGGAAGGGAGGATTCGGGGAACGTTGCCTCATGAGAGAGGTTACCGGGAGGCGACGAGGGAAATGGTTATTTTGAGCTTTTCCAGCGGCTTCGATTGAAAAAGGGTCCCAGCTCTGCTATGATCGGGCCCTCAACCGTTGGCGGAGAGGTGCCATGACATCGACCGACCGCATAACCACTGTCAGGGGGACGACAATCGGGACTGCCCTTTTGCTGGTCGTTTTATGCGCCGGTCCCGGGGGCGCTTCTGCTGAGACGAAGGAAAGGATTCAGCTCGGCGCCGTGGAGAACGTGATGCTTCTCCCCTGGGGGGTGACGCTGCCCGCCCGCATCGACACCGGCGCGGCCACCTCCTCGCTGGATGCCAGGAACCTCTTGGTCAGAGGCGATACGGTCGAGTTCACGCTTCCCAAGCAATACGGCGGTCAGATGATACAGCTCCCGGTGGTGAGATGGATGACCGTCAGGAGCGCCGAAGCGAAGGAGCAAAGGCCGGTTGTGGTCATGGATCTGTGCATCGGATCGAAGCGGATCCGGACGGAGGTGAACCTCAACGACCGCTCCGGCGTCAAATACCCGATGCTGATCGGGCGGAATGTTCTGATGCGCGATTTCGTCGTCGCCTGCGACACCTCCTTCTGCACGACGCCGTCCTGTCCGGAGGTTATCCCGAAATGAAACGACCTGGATTCCTGCCGGCCGCGGTGCTCTTCCTCGTTACCTGCCTTCTGATCCTCTACCGCATCTGGTGGCTCGGATATCCGGTCTTGCCCGTGGCCAAGGGGCAGACCTGGCAGCTTATGGCCAGCCTCTTTGTCACCCCCCATCAGGAGCAGGGCCTCCTGTCGCTGGCACTGCCTTCCGATTACATCGGAAACATGGTAGTGGAGGAACGCGTCCTTTCCGGGAAGTATGCCTTTTACATCCGTACGGAGGGCCCGAACCGCTTCGGCGTCTGGTCGGGGGAAGATATCGACAGGCCGGAGGAGCTCACGTACAGGGCCATGATCCACTCCCTACCCCGGCGCAGTGCGGCGGTTCAATCGCCCCTGCTGGGCCCTTACCCGTCGGCGCTCAGCGCAGATGAGAAGACGCTGACCGAGGCGGTGACCAGGAAGTGGCAGGCCCTGCCGCAGACGCCCCGGTTTCAGGCGGTGGCCGGGGCATTGAAAGGCGACTGGGGGGATTCGCCGCCGGAGGGCGAGGCACAACGTCGGTGGCGGATGGTCCAGCAGAAGCTCGACCGGGCGGATGCGGCGCTTGCCCTTTTCAGGGCGTCCAACCTGCCTGCGCGGCTTGTCGAAGGGCTCCAGCTCATGGAAGGGGTGCAGAGTCTGCCAATTAAATGGATCGATGTCTGGGCGGGCGGAAGCTGGAACCATCTGAATCCGGAAACGGGGGAGGTCTATCCGCCGGATGTGTCGCTCCTGCCCCTGGCGGTCGGTGGTCTGCCGGCCATCGAGATTTCGGGCCTGGAGCTGTCCGACCTGCGTTGGTCGCTTCGACGGCAGGTGGTGAGCCAATGGAAGCTCTTCTACGAGCACATCACCAATTCGTCCCACTTTCTCGATCGCTGGTCCTTGCTGCAGTTGCCGCCGGAGTTTCAAGGAACCTTCCGGATTCTTCTTCTGGTCCCCATCGGCGCGCTGATCATCTCCGCGCTGCGCAATGTGGTGGGCCTGCCCACATTCGGGATTTTCATGCCGCTGCTGATCGCGCTGGCGTTCCGGAGCACCGGCACCCTGTACGGCGTCGCCATATTCTGCGGCGTACTGCTGGTCGGCTATGGGGCACGGTTCTTTCTGGACAAGCTTCACCTTCTGCTTGTTCCCCGCCTGTCCGTTATCCTCACGCTGGTCGTGGCCTGCTTTACCCTGCTTGCCCTCATGGGAAACAAGCTGGGCATGCGGGAGCTGATGGCGGTGGGCCTGGTTCCCTTCGTGATTCTCACCATGACCATCGAGCGTTTTTTCATTCTGATCGAGGAGTCCGGCGTCGGGGCGGCGGCCCGCACCGCCCTGGGAAGCGTTGCGGTTTCGGTCATCGCCTATGGACTGATCAGCTGGGAGCCGCTGCAGTTCACCTTTTTCATCTATCCGGAGCTGCTGCTGACGGTGGCGGCGCTGCAGATCCTGCTGGGTCGCTACACGGGGTACCGGCTCTCCGAACTCTACCGCTTCCAGAGCCTGAGGAAATCTTCATGATTTTCGGAGGCTTCGCCAGACTCCGCGAACGGGGCGTGCTGGGCATGAATTACCGCAATGCCGGGTACATCATGGCCTACAATGCGCGCTCCTCCTACCCGCTCGTGGACGACAAGGTGCAGACAAAAAAGCTCGCCGAGAAATTCGGCATTCCGATTCCCCGGCTCTACACTGTGGTGGAAAATCACGGCAGCATCGCCCGGCTCCCGGAGGTGCTGGCGGATCTGGGCGAGTTCGTCGTGAAGCCGGCCAGAGGTGCCGGCGGCAGCGGGATCGTTCTGATCAGGGGCAGAAGGAACGGCGGCTTCGTCACGCAGAGCGGCAGGGAGCTCTCACTGGAGGCTTTCAACTACCATATCGCATCCATTCTTTCCGGCATCTTTTCGCTGGAAGGGGCGGAAGACGCGGCGATCATCGAGGCGCTCATCCACCCGGATCAGGTCTTCAGGAGCGTCACCTTCCAGGAAGGCGTGCCGGACGTGCGGATCATCGCTTACAGGGGTGTCCCCGTCATGGCGATGGTCAGGCTGCCCACGGAGGCCTCCGACGGAAAGGCGAATCTCCATCGGGGCGCCATCGGCGCGGGCATCGACATGGGCAGCGGCGTAACCCTGGACGCCGTCCACAACTCCCGCATTGTCCGGACGCATCCGGACACGGGCAATCCCGTGAGGGGCATTCAACTGCCCCACTGGGACAAGATGCTCATGATGGCCTCGGTGGCGACGGATATGACGGGTCTGGGCTATCTGGGCGCCGATTTCGTCCTGGATCGTGACATTGGTCCCGTGCTCCTGGAGCTGAACGCGCGTCCCGGGCTGGCCATCCAGCTGGCAAACCAGAGCGGGCTGCGCCTGCGCCTCGACCGGACGGACGGGGCCCCGCCGGACATGTTTCTGTCGGCGGCGTCGCGCGTGGCATGGGCAAAAGAACATTTCACGGGCGGCAGCAGCGCTGCCGTCTCCGCGTCGCGGAACCCTTGAGGAATGACGTTCCCACAGGGTTCATCCCCTTTCATCGCCGGTGTCTGAAGCGGGTTGGTTCCCGAAAGGGAGGCTCCGGACCCGTCGGCCGGCCCTCTTCCCGGCAGGCTGCACCCATCGGTGAAGCCCTCTTGACTTTTTCCCAGTCATGATGAATAAATAAAACCGCGTTACCTGTCCATCCATCGGCAGCCAATTTCGACCCTTGATCAGGGGGGTTCCCATGGGCTGATTGTGAATACCCCGTTTCTGAAAAGAAGCGGGGTATTCGAGTTTTCAAGCCGGATCGAAGAGGGGCCGTCCGCCTGTTCGTCGTATACTATGAATCTGAAAGGGAAAGGAGAACGACTATGCCAGTCCAGAAACTGAAGAAATTTCTCGATGACAACGGTATCCAGTATGTTTCGGTCATTCACTCGCCCACATACACCGCCCAGGAGGTAGCGGCCCGTGTTCATATCAGCGGCCGGCTGCTCGCAAAAACGGTGATCATCAAGGTGGACGGGAAGATGGCCATGGCGGTCCTGCCCGCCAGCCTTCAGATTGACTTCGACTGCCTGCGAAAGGAAACGGGGGCATCGACCGTTGAACTGGCCGCCGAGGAGGAATTCAAGGACCTGTTTCCCGGATGCGAGTTAGGCGCCATGCCTCCCTTTGGAAACCTGTACGACATGCGTGTTTTCACGGACCACAGCCTCAGTGAAGACGAGGAGATCGCTTTCAGCGCCGGCACGCATTCCGAACTGGTCAAGCTCCGTTTCGAGGACTTCAAGAGACTGGTTCAACCTACCATGGTGAGGATGACATAAGGGGCTTGTTGCCGCACCTTCATCGATGGGATTGCCCGTGCGACGCCCTTCGCGTTCAAAGCGCTCCCTCAGGTCGCCGCCTTCGGCGCATAGAGTGTTTTGCGGTCCACCTCGATCTTCGCCATCTCATCGGGCGGATAGGGTGTCAACAGGGACAGCAGCCTGTCCCGGTCGCGATTGTGCGGATCGATCCAGGGCATTTCCAGCTCTTTCTGCAGGATGACCGGCATTCGGTCGTGGACGGAGCGCACCAGCTCGTTGGGCGCCGTCGTGATGATCGTGCAGGTGCGCAGCGCCTCTCCCGCCGGCGACGTCCAGGTTTCATAGAGCCCGGCAAAGCCGAAAGGCCGCCCCGACTTGAGGGAAAAATAAAAGGGTGTCTTCGCCTTTTCCGATGTTTGCCACTCGTAAAACCCGTCGGCGAT
>JBFMBA010000107.1:0-28209 GCA_040755475.1 Thermodesulfobacteriota bacterium | reverse complement strand
GTGCCCGTCTCGCCATCGCCCGGCCGATCTTGCCCATTCCGATGATTCCGATGCGCTTTCCGTAGACCCCGGAACCCAGCAGATACATGGAGTGGGGCCCGGGGAAGATGCCCGAACGGACCAGCCGGTCCCCCTCCACAATCCGCCGTGCCACCGCCATCAGCAGGGCCCACGCGAGATCGGCCGTCTCCTCGACGATCCCGCTGAGCTCCCCCCCGGCCTTTGACACGTCCCGTCCGATCACCGGGATCCCGCACGCCGTCGCCGCCGCGACGTCGATGCCGCCGGAACCGGTGGCCATGGTCGCGATCAGCTTCAGCTCCGGGTTTGCGCGGATCACCTCGGCATCGATTGGATCGCCCAGCCGGCAGAACAGGTAGTCTTTGCCCCGGACCCCGCTGATCAGCGACTCCCGGTCGATCGTTTTCGCGGCGTCCGGATGGACGTCAACTGCCATCAGGGCGGTCAGCTTGCCGAGCGCCGACGCCTCGAGAGGCTGGGTGATGAATATCGATCGCTTCATCATGATTTGCCCTTTTTGTTATCATCGCGAGCGCACCCTGCAATGGTCGCGAGGGCCGGGCTTCGGTTTATTCCTTCGGTTTCCCCGCCGCGGCGGCCCTTTCCTGTTGCAGCTGACGGTAAGCCCATATGACCGACACGACGGACAGCAGGAGAAAAACACCCGAGATGGGCTTGGTCAAGAAAAGCCACATATTCCCGTCGGTCATCAGGGCCACCCGGAAATTGGTCTCCGCGATGGGCGCCAGAATGAGCCCGAGAATGAACGGCGCCAGAGGAATCCCCCCCTTGACCATGCCGTACGCCATGATCCCTGTGATCGAGACGAGGTACATCTCGAACAGGACCGAGTTCACCGAGTAGGCGCCGATGACGCAGAACACGAATATGATGGGAATGAGCAGCGCGCCGGGAACGTTCAGGAGCCTCGCGGCAACCTTGACGAAATAGAACTGCAGGACGAGCACCGAAAGGTTCGCGAAAAGCAGAATCGTGAAGAGGCCGTACGCCAGTTCCGACTGGGTGCGCATGAACAGGGGCCCCGGCTGTATGCCGTGGATGAGCAGCGCGCCCATCATGATGGCTGCGATCATGTTCCCCGGCAGCCCCAGCGTGACCGTGGGTATCAGGCTTCCCCCCGCCACCGCGCTGTTGGCCGATTCCGATGCGACGACGCCCTCGGCGATCCCCGTTCCGAACAGCTCCGGCTTTTTCGAGAATTTTTTCACCTGGTCGTAGGCGAAGATGTTGGCGATCGCCGATCCCGCCCCCGGGAGGGCCCCGATGAAGACGCCGATGGCCGATGCCAGGAGCGTCTCCCTCCATTTGCGGACCGACACGACCATCGCCCTCCAGAAGGGCATCCGGTCCGGCATGACGATCTTTTTCACCTCCCGCTTCCAGGCCTCCGATTTTTCCGTGTCCAGCATCAGCTGGGAGACGGCATACATCCCGATCATCGTCGGGACGAAGGGGACGCCGCCGATCACCGCCCCGAAACCGAAGGTCAGCCGGGGGGTGTTGTAGATCGGATCGGCGCCGATACAGCCGGCGATCATGCCCAGGACTCCGGAGAGCAGCCCCTTGACGATCGATTTTTCGCCCAGCGATGCGATGATCGTCATGCCGAATACGATCAGGGAGAAGATCTCCCAGGGGCCGAACTTCAGGACATAGGGGGCCATGAACGGGGCGGTGACCATCAGGACCAGGCAGCCCAGGATCCCCCCCCAGAAGCTCGCCCAGATGCCGATGCCCAGGGCCATCCCGCCTTCCCCCTTGCGCTGCATGGGGTACCCGTCAAAGACCGTGGCGACGGCGCTGGGGGCCCCGGGGATCCCCAGAAGGATCGCCGTCACCAATCCGCCGGACATCCCCCCGATATAGACGCCGCACATCGTGGCCAGGCCCTGGATCGGCGTCATTCCGAAGGTGAAGGGCAACGTGAGGACGATGGCCATCGGAACGGATATTCCCGGGATGGCCCCCGCCAGGATGCCGCCGATGGAACCGATGAAGACCAGAAGCAGGATGGTGGGGTCCGTCAGGACGGTAAGGCTGTGTCCGACGGCCTGAAAGTAATATTCCAGTGTCACGAGCGTTTCCCCTCCGGGGCGGTCGTTGCCGCCTAGTTAAAAAAGAAGCCCCTGCGGCATCCAGACCTGCAGCATGACCTGAAAGATCAGATAGACGGACAGCACCGTGGTGACCGAACCGATGCAGGTGGTGATCACATTCCTGCGATTGAATCCGCCCAGCAGAAGACCGAGGCCCACGAAAAACAGGAGCGACATCACGTAAAACCCGATCACGGGGGTGAGAAAGATGTAGGCCGTCAGGATGGCGAACATGAGCGACGGGACCGCATAGGTCGACCGGAACCGCCCCCAGTCGGTTGTTGTTTTACCGGCTTGCCCCCTCGGCCCCTTCATCTTCACGAGCGAAAAGACGACAAGGAGCAACCCCAGCAGGGCCAGGGCGCCCAGCATCAGCCACGGAAACAGGGTGACGCCGACCTGGTTCTGGATGATCTCGGGATTTTTCACGGTCCGGAGATCGAGAGCGAAAAGCAGTGCCAGAAGCATCATCCCGATGCCGAGCAACAGATCCTTTTTCATTGAACCACTCCTGACAGCATCGTAAAAAGTCCGGATGCTGCGTTGCGCCTCATCCTTCGTCATTGCGGCGTACGAGAAAGTACGCCTCACTCCTCAGGATTCGCGCGCCTTGCCTGCGGCCTTTTTACGATGCCGTCCCATGTTCGCGACCTTTTGAATCTTTTACGAGGTCGTCACTCCTGGCGGAAACGTCATTTGGCACACCGGCCTCCCCGGGGCACCCCGCTGCGATCCGCTGCGAAGGCCCGGGGAAAACCGAAACGCCGTCCGCCCCGCTATTTCTTATAGGCTTCCCGGGCGTACTCCTTCAGATCGACGGAAAATCTGTCCATCCACTTTTTCAGGGTATCGGCGCTCATGTAATCGATGTCGAAGCCGAGGCTCTCGAGTTTCTTTACGGTATTGGGTTCCTTGAGCGCTTTTTCGTAGGCGCCGTTGATGATCCTCACCTGTTCCCTGGCGATCCCCCGGGGGCCCGTCAGACCCACCCGGAACTCGTAGGTGACATTGACCCCCTGCTCCTTGAACGTCGGGACGGCTGGGTGGGATTTGAGCCTCTCGCCGTAGGTGACGCCCAGCAGCTTGAACTTGCCTGCCTTGATGTACTCGTCCACGGAGGAGGGGTAGCCCAGCAGACCGTCCACGTTTCCGGCCAGCAGGGCCGCCTGACGCTGGACGTCGCCGCCGGGAATGGCGACGAACTTGAACTTGGCGCCCGTCAGCTTTTCAATCTGCATCGGGATGAAGTGGCTCTGGTTGCCGACGGTCATGGCCCAGCGGACCGTGTCCGGCTTTTCCTTGGCGTGCTTGACGAGGTCTTGCATGCTGTTCCAGGGGGAGTCCTTGGGGACGATCGCCGCCAGGGGCTGCTTGAACAGATTGGCGACGAGCTCGAACTCCTCCATCCGGTAGTCCGTCATGCCGGCGAATATGGGATACCAGGTCGAATCGGCGAAGGACAGCAGCGAGTATCCATCGGGCTTCGCGTTCTTGATCACCTCCCGGGTCCCGGTCATGCCGCTGGCGCCGGGGGTGTTGACAAAGGCGATGGGAACACCCAGGTGCTTCCTGGCCTCTTCGGCCGCTATCCGCTGGGGAATGTCTTGGCTCGACCCGGCGCCCCAGGCGACGGTAATCTTGATCGGCTTGGTCGGATATTTCTCAGCGGCCATGATGCCGGCGGGCCAAACCAAAACCAATCCCATGCAAGCGATCCAGAAATAGAACCCTGTTTTTTTCATATCACACCTCCTAAATTAGTTGGGTCAAATGCCCGATCGAAATTTTCCGGCGACCGCCTCTCCGACATCGGTCGTCGATGCGTTTCCGCCCAGGTCGTAGGTCCGGACCCGCCCTTCGGTCAGGACGTCGATGACGGCCTTCTCGAGCCTTGCGGTGGTTTCGGCCTCGCCCAGGTATTCAAACATCATCTTAGCTGCCATCAGGGCGGCGATCGGGTTGACGACGTTCTTGTCGGCGTACTTGGGCGCCGTGCCGTGGATCGGCTCGAAGACCCCCATGTCATCGCCGATGTTGCCCGCATAGGCGAAGCCCATTCCGCCGATGACCCCGGCCCCCACGTCGCTCAGGATGTCCCCGTTGGCGTTCTCGGCGAAGATGATGTCGAACCGCTCGGGATGCATGACGATCTGCATGGCGCAGGCGTCGATCGTCATGTCCTCGGCCGTGAGGTCGGGATATTCTTTGGCCATCTCGTA
This sequence comes from Thermodesulfobacteriota bacterium, assembly GCA_040755475.1. Taxonomy (GTDB): domain Bacteria; phylum Desulfobacterota; class Syntrophia; order Syntrophales; family UBA5619; genus JAKAFS01. The sequence continues at coordinate 23,852 of JBFMBA010000107.1, read as the reverse complement.
GAACCGCCTTCGCATCGGCTCGTCGGTGTGGGTCAGGACGTGGGCCTTGTGGGTGAAGGTGACCTTCCTGCGGCCCTCCCGACGGGCCAGTTCGAAGCAGAACCGGAGGATACGCTCCATCCCCTGCGTCGTGAAAACCCGCATATCGACGTGGTAGTCGCCATCGATGTATCCAACCCCCCGGTAGAGGCCCTCGGTGTTCTCGCGGACGATGATCAGGTTCGCGTCGGCCCTCAGGGCGTTCGACCCCGGCAGCGATCTGACCGGCCGGACATTCGCGTAGAGATTGAAACCCAGGCGGAATCCCGACAGGATGGCGACCGTGTGTGGGTCGCCGGCGGCCCCGAAAAGAACGGCATCGGTCTGGGCGATCCCGTCGCGCGTCTCCCTGGGAAAGGGGTGGCCGTATCGGACGACCGCCGCTTCGCCCGTGTCCATCGGCAGGAAATCCATCTGGAAGGATTTCGCAGTGTCGTTGATCGCATCCAGGACGATCCGCGCCGCCCTGATCACGTCCCTCCCGATGCCGTCCCCGGGAATGATCCCGATTTTATATCTTTTTTTAGGCATTTATCTCTCTTTCTCCGGCAAAGAATGCTGTCATCTGAACGATCTTTGCGGTGCTTGAAAAACGGATCCCGAACAATATCCGGGTGCGGAGGGATCGTGATTCTTACGGGTTTCCCTGCGCCAACGCCTCCACATTCACCCCCAGCCCGGCGCCCACATTGCAGACCGATCGCCACGTATCCTCGGGGATCGGTATGCCGTCTTTCTCGCGTTGCATGCGGAAACGGGCTTCCGGTTCGCCCGGGACAAGCACTTCGTCGAAACCCGGGCCGGGTGGAACGGCCTTGATCCTTCCGATGGTTTTGGCCATCGCGTTTTCATAGTCCGCCGACGGTCGAAAGACGGTCGCATCGACCGCAAAGATGAAGATCCCGCTGCGGCTGGTCACGCCCGGATAGGCATCGGCGCCGGCGAGCGGACCGCTGAGGAGCTCGGCGATGACCGCCAGGGCGTACCCCTTGTGGCCGCCGAAGGGCAGCAGGAAGCCGCCGTCGAAAAAGGCGCGCGGATCGGTGGACGGCCGGCCGTGCTTGTCCAGAATGGCGTCGGGTGGAATCGGTTTGTGTGTCGCCTCGGCCTGAACGATTTTTCCCCGGGCGATGGCGGACGTGGCATAGTCGAGTGTGACGGGAGCCCCGCCCGGGTTGGGTATCGAGAAGGAAACCGGGTTCGTTCCCAGTACCGGGGCCGAGCCGCCGTAGGGCGCGGTGATCGGCTTGCTCACCGTGCCGATCGCCATGAACATCACCACCCCCTGCCGGGCGGCCCGTTCGGTGAAGGCCGCCAGGCGTCCCGTGTGGCCCGCCCGGACCACCGAGAGGACCGCGACCCGCTCCCGCTTCGCCTTTTCGGCGGCCAGATCGGCGGCGAAGCAGCCCGTCACCTGGCCAAACGCCCAGTTTCCGTTGATCAGCGCGCTGGTCGGGCTCTCTTCGAGCACGCTCGGCCGGGCCGCGGGGGCGATTTCCCCTGCCTGCACGCTCCGCACGTACTCGGGGATGCGGAGAATGCCGTGGGAGTCATGTCCGGCCATGTGGTTGTCGACGAGCACATCGGCGATCTGTGCGGCGATGTCTTCCGGGGCGCCCGTCGCCCGGAAGATCGCGGCTGTGACCTTGTGCAGGACGTTCTTACTCAGAATGGGCATGTTCGACTTACCCCGTGATATCTTTCCGTCTTCTTTTCAAAGCTGGCGACTGCATGATGATGATGATCAGGATCGTGGCGATGACGAATGCAAGGCTGATCGGCCGCGTGAAGAACACCAGGGGATCGCCGCGCGAGATCAGCATCGCCCGCCGCAGGTTCTCCTCCATCAGCGGTCCCAGTATGTATCCGAGCATCAGCGGCACCGGGCTGCACTCGAGCTTCCTCCACAGGAAGCCGAAGAGGCCGAAGATCGCCGCGAGGTAGAGCTCGAAAGGGCTGTTGTTCAAGCTGTAGATACCGATGCAGGAGAAGACCATGATGCCGGGGAAGAGATAGCGATAGGGCACCTTGAGGAGGGCCACCCACATGCCGATCAGCGGCAGGTTGAGGATGACGAGCATCAAGTTCCCGATCCACATGCTCGCGATCAGCCCCCAGAAGAGGTCGGGCCGCTGGGTCATCACGGTCGGGCCCGGTGCGATGCCGTGGATCATGAGCGCGCCGAGTATCAGCGCCATCGTGCCGCTGCCCGGAACACCCAGCGTCAGGGTGGGAATGAATGCGCACTGGGCTGCGGCATTGTTGGCGGACTCCGGCCCCGCCACACCCTCGATCGCGCCGCTGCCGAAACGCGACGGGTCCTCGGCCATCTTCTTCTCGACCATATAGGACGAAAACGATGAGATCGCCGGCCCGGTGCCGGGCAGCGTGCCGAAGAACGCCCCGACCAGGGTTCCACGGAGGATCGGGCCGGTGGAGCGCTTCATGTCGTCCTTTGTGGGGAAGAGAGTCCCCACATTGGAGGTGAATACACTGCGCTCTTCCGGATCGCCGAGGTTGGACACAATTTCACTCACTGCGAACACGCCGATGGCGATGACCACGAAGCCGATGCCGTCCGTCAATTCGAGAATGTTGAAGTTGAAGCGCTGCCAGCCGGAATCGACATCGGTGCCGATACAGCCCAGCAGCAGGCCCAGCACCACCATCGCGACCGACTTGACCATCTCGCCGTGGGCGAGCAACGCGGCGATAATCAGGGCCATCAGCATCAGCACAAAATATTCAGGGGAATTGAACTTCAGAGCCATCTCGGCGAGCGGTGGGCCGAACATCGCAATGATCAGCGTGCAGACGGTGCCGGCGAAGAACGAACCGATGGCCGCGATTGCGAGCGCCGGTCCGGCCCGCCCCTGCCGCGCCATCTGGTAGCCGTCGATGCAGGTGACCACCGAGGCGGTCTCGCCCGGAAGGTTGACCAGGATGGACGTGGTCGAGCCGCCGTACTGGGCGCCGTAGTAGATACCGGCCAGCATGATCAGCGCCGCGATCGGAGGGAGGGCAAACGTGATCGGCATCAGCATCGCGATCGTTGCCATCGGCCCGATGCCGGGCAGGACGCCGATCAGGGTGCCCAACAGGCAGCCGATGAAGCAGTAGAGAAGGTTCTGAAGCGATACTGCGACACTGAAGCCGAAAATAAGATTGCTAAATATATCCATGACAGCCTCCTCACCAGATCTCTTGGAAAAGCGGGTAGGGCAGCCCGAGGCCCCAGATGAATATGGCCACGGACGACACGGTCAGGATGAGGGCCAGCAGCAGGATCTCGATGAACTTGAAATCCCTGCCCGAGGCCGCCGACACGAAGATCAGAGCAATCAGCGCCGGGACGAACCCCCCGAGTTCCATGACGATGCCGAAAATGACGATCGAGAGAGGCAGAACGATCAGGGCCCGGATCGACCAGTTGCCCTGGAACTTTTCGTTCTTGCGCAGCCCTCTGAACATAATGTAAAGACCGAATGCGATGAGGATTCCGCTCAGGACGACCGGGAAGTATCCGGGCCCCATGCGCAGGGTGCTGCCGAACGGGTAATGCCGGGCCACGAGGATTGCCACGGTGCCGATTAGAAAGAACATCATGCCGGCCCAGAAATCTTTGTTGCCGCGTAACTCCAGTTTCATCGACTCCTCCTTTCATGGTGCAGGTGCGGGGAAATTCTCCGCTCGGAATGGATACGCGGCGAAGTTTCCCTAAATACGCTGTCTACGGATTCACTTATCACATCTTCGGAGCCTTCACGCGGATGTTCCGGGGTATTTTCTTTCCGCCTCCTCGGCGTTTTCCACCTTGTTGTAATCCTGGTTCAGATCCCCGTCTCCGGCGGGGTACTTGACGGTGAAGAAAACGGCGGTGCCCTCCACGGCCCGGCTCCTGTGCTGGGTGAACCGGGGGATGTGGATGAGGTCGCCGCGCTCCACGATGCGGTCCTCATCTCCCAAAATCATGTGGAGCTTCCCTTCGAGGATGAGCGTGAACTGCTCTTCGTTCGGGTGCATGTGGAGGGGGGGGCCTTCACCCGCGGGCTTTGTGACGATTCCCGCCTTCATGAATTCACCCGTGACGGTCTGCATCATCATGGCGGGATTCAGATCGGGGTGGATTTTCTTCATTTCGGCAATGTGGTAGATGGGCATTTCGGACTCCTTTCAACTAAAATTGAACGCGGGCTCAGCGACCGGTCATCTAACGAGCGTCCCCCTGCTCCTGCAGCCAACCGCGCTGCTTCCGCTGCTTGAATCCCATTCAGCAGGTGTTTGGATTGGTTGTACCGCTCATCGGATCGGCTGCTGCCCTGTATAACGTAAACAGGACGGTAAATCAACACCAACTTTCGGGTCGCTGCCGCAGCTGTTGGGGACCGCTACAGCGGCGATTATTCGAAAAAAACAATCCGGACTCCGGTGCCGCACCCTGCGCCGGTCGATATATATTCGCTTGACAGCCCACCACAATCCCCCTATACTCTCGTCCTCTTAGGCGGGGGTTCGGAAGATAGGCGTTCCGCTGACCGGATCCTTCAAGGTAGCGATCTGACAAGGTAGCGATCTGAGACCGAGCCGCACAGGGTGGATCTGAAACCCAGTATATTCAACCAGGAGGTCGTACCATGAAAAAGTTCGTAACGCTGTTAGCTGTTTTGGTGTTGTTCGGTGTTTTTGTTTCCGGCAGTGTCCTGGCGGCCAATCCCAGCAAGATCAAGGTCGGCATTCTGCTCCCGCTGACCGGGACCTTTGCGGCGGTGGCCGAAACCCAGAAGGAAGGCGCGCTGCTGGCCGTAGACGTGGTCAACAAGCGGGGGGGCCTGAACATGCCCTGGGGAAAGGTGACCGTGGAGGGCGTGGTCGCCGATGACGAGGCGAAGCAGGATGTGGGTGTCCGCCGTTACCGCTACATGGCGTCCGAGGGCGTCAAAGGTGTCGGCGGGCAGACCTGGGCACCGCTCGCCTTTGCGATCAACGCACTCGTCTCCAAGGAACCGATGCCTTATTTCCCCGTCTGCGTCCTGGCCAAGGATGCATTCAAGAAGGGCACGCTCGCGCCGACCACGTTCGCCACGGCCTTCAGCCCCTGGACGGTGGGGTACATGGCCGGCTCGGCCGCGATCAAGACCCTGGGCAAGAAGAAGATCTTCTTCCTGGCCCGCGCCGACAGCTGGGGCTGGGACATCCGCGACGGCGTCTATGCCGCCGCCAAGGAGCAGGGGGCGCAGATCGTGGGCTACGACGAGGTTTCCCTCGGCACCAATGATTTCACGACCATTCTCCAGAAGGTGAGGGCCGCCAAGCCCGATGTCTTCATCTCCGCCCAGTTCGCCGCCGACGCGGTCGCGCTCCTCAAGCAGTGCCACCAGATGGGGCTCAACAAGGAGATGACGATCTTCAACGCCTTCATCACCAACGTCGTGGCCAAGGGGCTTCCCCCCGAGGCGCTCCAGGGCGTCTATTCCATGCATTATTTCTACTACGACCTGGCCGGCTTCGAGGACAAGGAAGTGGCGGCATCGGCCAAGGAGTTCACCGACCTGTACCGGGCGAAGTACAACAAGCCCCCCGATGCCTACGCCACCATCGCCTACGTGGCATACACGGAGATGTTCCGCGGGTTCGAAACGGCCAAGACCTTCGATCCCATCAAGGTGGCCGCGGCCCTGAAGGCCAACAAGGGCGAGTTCAAATCGGTCAAGGGCCCCGCCCGCTGGCGTGAGGACCATTCGGCCGTTTACAAGTACGCCGCCTTCCTGGTCAAGGGGAAGGGTCCGGGCGAGCAGAAGGGCGAGTGGGATCTTTTCAAGGTGGAAGGCTACCAGGGTGGCGATGCGGTGATGCCGACCCTGAAGTCGCTGGGTTACTAAACCTCTCTCCGCCCCGGTGAAGATACGGTCGGTATCCTCACCGGGGTGGAATCTTATATAACAGAAGGGCCGGCCGTGAGCACAACAAAACTGGGCGCAGAAATCCTCAAGACCACAGGGGTCACCAAGCGGTTCGGCGAACTGGTCGCCGTGAACCGGATGGACTATTTGCTCCATGAAAACGAGGTTGCGGGCATCATCGGGGCCAACGGGTCGGGGAAAACCACGTTCTTCAACCTCGTGACGGGCTATTACCGGCCCGACGAGGGGTCGATCTACTACCAGGGAGAGAACATCACCGCCACGAGCCCCGAGCAGCGGGTCGCCCTGGGGATGATGCGGACCTTCCAGTTGACCTCCACCTTCGATAACCTCAGCGTGATCGACAATCTGGTGCTCTCCTACTTCAGGGCGTACCAGAAACACTCGCTGTTCCACCTGTTCACGAACACCTGCAAGCAGCACCGCAAAAACGAAAAGATCCAGGCCATCGTGGAGACCTTCGAGATTCAGGATGTGGCGGACCGGGAGGTCAGGCACCTGAGCCTGGGTGAAAAACGGCGCCTCGAGATCGCCATGGCGATTCTTGCGGAACCGAAGGTGCTGCTGCTGGACGAGCCGCTGGCGGGGCTTGCGGAGAACGAGATCAAGGCGGTTCTGGGCGTCCTGCGCCGGCATGTGGGCGCGCAGACGATCCTGATCGTGGAGCACAAGATTTCCCATGTGGAGGACTTTCTTCAGCGGCTGACCGTCATGCACGAGGGCCGGGTCATCGCGGACGGCGGTTACGAGGAGTGCCTGAATGATCCCGAGGTCCGCAGAAGCTACTGGCAGATCGACGTGTCCGCAGAGGGTGTCGAAGGGGCCGCTTTATAGGGAGCTGATGACGATGAACCACACCGACATACTGACCGTCGGAAATCTGAACGTTTCCTACGGCGAATCGAAGGTCCTGTTCGACATCCACATGGGCGTGAAACAGGGCCAGGTGGTGGCCTGCGTGGGGCGCAACGGCGCAGGCAAGTCCACCCTTCTGAAAAGCGTCGCCGGGTTCCTGAAGAACGTGACGGGTACGGTCCACTTCGACGGAACCAGCCTCCTGGGGATGATGCCCTACGATATCGCCAGGCTGGGCATCAAATACATACCCCAGGACAAGAAGGTCTTCTCCGATCTGACCGTCCGGGAGAACCTGGAGCTGGGCAGTTACGCGACCAGGGACTACAACTGGGATCAGGTGACCGAGTATTTCCCCAAGCTCAAGGCGCTCATGGACCGCAAGGCGGGTTTTTTGAGCGGCGGAGAGCGCCAGATGCTGATGATCGGCCGGGCGATCCTGGGCAGCCCCAAGGTCCTGCTGATCGACGAACCGACCGAGGGCCTCGCCCCCAGCATCGTGTCGCAACTGAGGGATGTTTTCAAGGAGCTGAGCAAGAAAGCGGCACTGGTGATCGTCGAGCAGAACCTGCCCCTGGTCTGCGCCATCTCCGAAAAGATATACGCCGTCAAGGAGGGTAGGATCGTCAAGGAGCTGGCGGGCGAACAGGTCACGACGAACGCCTGCGAGAGTTACCTCTAAGAAGGAAGGATTCTCACGATGAACATAATCAAGTGGTGGCGCGGCATACTGCTGGCCTTTTTTCTGCTGGCGCTCATCAGGGCGTTCCTTCCTCTGCCCTTCGCCAATGAAGTCGTCATTTTTGCCATCTATGTCATGGGTTGCAGCTTCCTTCTGGGGCGCGTGGGGTTCATCTCCTTCGGTCAGCCGGCCTATCTGGCGACCGGCGCCTATGCCACCGCCTTCTATCTGTTCTATTTCGGCACCAACCCCTTTATCGGCATACTGATCGGTATCGCGGCGGGGCTGCTCATGACCCTGATCGTGGGCCCGCTCTTCGTCCGTCTGCGCAGCGATTATTTCGCCCTGGTCAACCTGGCGTTGGCCGTGATTCTTTATTACATGATGCAGAAGGTGCTGGCCCCCATCACCCAGGGGGACAACGGGCTCTGGTTTCTCACCAACATGACCTCCACGCCGGTCATCGACATCACCCGGCCGAAGGAGTTCTTCACTTTTGCCTTTCTGGTGGCCTTGGCCGTCTGGGCCTTTTTCAAGTACCTCAACGAAACCCTGTACGGCGCCTGCGCCCTGGCCTCGAAGGTCAACGAGGACAAGGTCCAGTTCCTCGGTTACAGCAACTTCAAACTCCGCATGTTCGGGTTTGTCGTCGCCAATGTGACAACCGCCCTGGCGGGCTCCCTGTACGCCATCTATCTGGGTTTCGTGAGCCCCGAGATGACCAGCGCCCATCGCTGCGCCGATCCGGTCGTGGTCACGATCCTCGGCGGCGTAGGCACGCTCTATGGCCCCCTGGTGGGGGCGGTCGCCTTCACCGGCATGAAGGACCTCATTGCCGGTCTGATCGGAAACTGGGAGCTCTTCATCGGCTTTTTGCTGGTCTTCATCATGCTCGCCGGCGAAAAGGGTATCTGGGGATCGCTGGAGCCGCGCCTCAAGAATCTTCTTTCGGGCAGGCGCTCGTAAAACAGGAGGGACAACCTCATAAAAATGTTAAAGGTCGTGATCATGGGACGGCATCATAAAAAGGCCGCAGGCAAGGCGCGCAAATCCTGAGGAGTGAGGCGTACATTTCCGTACGATTTCCGTACGCCGCAATGACGAAGGATGCAGCGCAACGCAGCATCCGGACTTTGTACGGTGTCGTCAAGAATGAACGATTAGGGGTGACTGGAGCCATATGGACATTCAACTGCTGACTTCCGGCGTGATCTTCGGTTTGAGCATCGGTAGCATCTATTTCCTGATGGCCATCGGTCTGTCGCTCTGCTTCGGGCTGATGCGGATCATCAGTCTCGACCAGCTGTTCTACTATGCCGTCGGCGCCTACATCACCTACACGATCAGCCTCTACAGCGGCAGCATGTGGCTGGGCGCCCTGGGGGGGATGGTCGTGGCGGCCGCCTGCGCGTTTGCCGTGGAGCGTTTCATCTTCCTGCGGATCTACGAGCGGGATATCGCCTTCACGATGATCACCTCCTTCGGAATTCTGATCGGCGGCGTGGGCATCATCAAGGCGATCTGGGGACTGGTTCCCCGCCCGGTGCTGATGCCGATCCTGACACAGTGGAACATCCTGGGCACGGAAATCCCCGTCTACCGGCTGATCGTCATCCTCATCGCCGCGCTCGTCTACGGATTGATCTGGCTGTTTCTGAACCGGACGATCACCGGCAAGGCGATCCGGGCGGGCATCGAGAGTGTCGAGCACGTGGAAGGACTCGGCATCAATGTCTACAAGCTCTTCACGATCACCTTCATCATCGCCGGGACCCTCTCGGGCCTGGCCGGCGGGCTCCATGCCCCCCTGATCATGGTGGATCCCCATATGGGCCTCGAGGTGATGCCCTTCATCTTCATGGTCGTCATCATCGGCGGCCTGGGCAGCATCAAGGGAACCCTGATCTCCGCACTGATCGTCGGACAGGTCTTTTCCCTCGGGGCTCTCATCTATGCCCCGCTGGCCCAGATGGCGCCCTTTGCCATCATGCTGCTGATCCTGCTGATCAAGCCGACCGGCCTTTACGGAAGCAAGCTCCTCAAGAGGTAGGACGGGATTGGGTTGGCCGGGTCATGCCGCATCGCAGCAGCCGTATACCGCACCGTGGATTCCCCACCCTGTGATTCTCTTCTTCGATCACCCATCCGGAGGCCGGCAACGGCACCCCCGGATACCGGCCGCGCCGCCATGCGTACGGTCATCGATACGAAGATCGGGGAGTGGCTGAAAGGAATCCGCACCAACGTGAGGCATGAAAGAAATGGGCAATAGAAGCAGGGTACTGGTGATCGACAGCGACTACGCGACCTGTGCGGCGGCCGTCGAGAGGGCCTTTTCCGCCTTCCCCCGGGACGTGAAGGGGAAAAATGTCGTCGTCAAGGTCAATGCCATACGGGCCTGCGACCCGGATCACGCGGCCATCGTGACGCACCCCGCGCTGGTGAAGGCGGTCGTGGACAGGCTGGCGGGCATGGGGCCGCGCCAGGTCATCGTGGGTGATTCGGTCGGCACCGAATCCTACGGCAGGTCGCAACAGGTCTTCGAAACGACGGGGCTGGCCGAAGCGGCCGGACCCTGTTATCGCAATCTGCCGCGGAATCTGGAAGCGGTGGAACTGGAGCGGCCGTTCAGGCGCAAAGTCGCCGTCCTGAAGGATGTCCTGGAGGCGGATCTGTACATCTCGCTGCCGAAGATGAAGACCCACGGCCTGACGCTGCTCAGCGGGGCGGTAAAGAACAACTACGGGTTGCTGGCCGGCGCGCAGAAGTCCTGGTATCACTTTCATTCGGAGACGCCGGAGCGGTTCGCCCAGGTCCTGATCGAGCTGTTTTTCATGCGCCCGCCGGATCTGGTGATCATGGACGGGATTCTCGCCATGGAAGGGTATGGCCCCTGTTCGCCCGAAACGCGGTGGGTAAACAAGATCCTGGTGTCCGACGACGCGGTGGCGCTCGATACGGTCATGGGCCATATGATGGGGTTCCGGGCGGAGGAGGTCCCCTATTTGCGTCTTGCCCGGGAGCGGGGCGGACAGACCGATCTGGCGGCCATGGAGATAGAGGGGGATCACTCGCCCATCGCGGGATTCAGGCGGCCGGTGGTGATGCCGGAATCGACCTACTGTTACCTCTCGGGGGTCGGGGGGGGGAAGACCAGCCGGGCGTTCTTTGCCGACCGGGTCTGCCTGCGGCCGGTGATCGAGGCGGAGAAGTGTCCGCCGGGATGCACCGCCTGCACGGACGCCTGCTCCTCGGGCGCGCTCGAGCCGGGCAGACCCCCGATCCTGACATCGTCAGCCTGCATGCTCTGCAGCGCCTGCATGGAGGCCTGCGCACACGGCGCGCTGCAATTGAAACCGGACCCATCGCTGCGCAAGGAGATAGATCCGGCATGACCACGGATCGGAGGGAAGCGCATTGGGTGAGCTTTAAAAATCACGCTCCCTCCGCGCGCTGGACATTTTTCGACCCTGCATCCCCTCGCTTCGCTGCAAAGACGAAACTCGCGCTTACGCGCTCAAACAATCGTCTTTGCGGGCGCTGCGCTGCGGGGGCAGGGTTCCCCGAAAAATCTCCAATGCGCGCTTCCGGGACATGATTTCCAAAGCTCTATGGGAAGTGGATTGACTGGAAGCGGAATAGCGAAAGGGTTTTTCAGATGAAAGCAGAGATCATCGCCGTGGGAACGGAGCTCCTCCTGGGGCAGATCGTGGATACCAACTCGGCCCATATCGCCCAGCAACTGACCACGATCGGCCTGGATCTGCATTTCAAATCCACCGTCGGGGACAACCTGGAGCGCATCAAATCCACGGTGCGCAGGGCGATAGAGCGGTCGGACATCGTCATCACGACCGGCGGGATCGGCCCTACATTGGACGATCTGACGCGTGAGGCCGTTGCCGAGGTGCTGGGAAGGCCGCTGGTTTTCCGCCAGGACCTCTTCGACCAGATCAGCGACTTCTTCACCCGTCTGGGCAGGACAGTGAGCCCGAACAACCGCAAGCAGGCTTTCATTCCCGAAGGGGCGATCCCCATCGAGAATCCCGTGGGTACGGCGCCGGGCTTCATCGCGGAGAAGGACGGCCGGGCTATTATCGCCGTTCCCGGGGTGCCCCACGAGATGCGGCACTTCATGGAACAGGATGTCCTGCCCTATCTGCAGGAGAAAATGGGCATCCGCGAGGTGATCGTCTCGCGGGTCCTCAAGCTCTTCGGGATCGGCGAGAGCATGGTGGACGAGCGTCTCCACGATCTGATCGAGCAGGGGAGCAACCCCACGATCGGGCTACTGGCCCACACCCAGATCGGCGAGATCCACATCCGCCTGACGGCCAAGGCGGCCCAGAAGGAGCCGGCGGAGGCGCTCAACGCGGCCTTGGAGGCGAAGATCAGGGACCGCCTGCAGGAATTCATCTTCGGGGTCGATGACCAGACCTACGAAGGGGTGTTGGGCTCGCTGCTCCGGGAAAGGGGGATCACCCTGTCGGCGGCCGAAACCGGCTTCGGCAGTTCCGTCATCCAGACGCTCAAATCGATGGCTGGGAGCCGGGAATACTTCCGGGGAGGAGTGACGGTGGTCAACGGGGAGACGGCCCAGCGGCTGCTGTCTCTGTCGTCCTCCTGCTGGACCGGCGATCACGCCGACGGCGCCCCGCTGGCAAGGGCGCTGGCCGAAGGAATTCGCCGGCTTACCGGTTCGGATCTCGGGGTCGGCATCACCGGCCAGGTCGGCCGGGAGAAGGGGCAGGACCACGTGGCCCACATTGCGCTGGCCCATGCGGGGGAGACGGACTGCATCGAGCAGCGCTGGCCCCTGGCCATGCGGTTCATCGAAAACCGGATGACCAAGACGGCACTGGCACAGGTCAGGAAGCACCTTTAGCCGGCTGCTGAAAAACGCCCATCTGCTCAAGTTTCCCTCATCCTTCGCCGTTCAACGTACCAAACAGTACGCCTCACGGCTCAGGATTTCGGGGGCCTTGCATCCGGGCATTTTTGAACAGCCGGCATAGTGACTTTTTCAATGTACTGTTAAAGATCGGGGAAGACGGATGGAGAAGAAGCGAATCGGATTTGTCGGGCTCGGGCTGATGGGGGGGGCGATGGCCGGGAACCTTCTGAAGGCCGGATTCCCCGTGATCGGATACGATATGGATCCGGGGAAAATGGACGCCCTCGCCGGGGAAGGATTTCAAAAGATCGACACCCCCGAAGGCATCGCGCCGCTGGCGGAGGTGATCATCCTGTCGCTGCCGAATTCCCATGTGGTCGATGAGGTCGTCGCCCATTCGCTCAGGCTGTACGACCGGGGGAGGAAAGGACAGATCCTGATCGACACGACCACGGCGGATCCGGGCATGTCCGAAGCGCTGGCCGGGCGGCTCGGGGAGAAGGGGATCGAGATGCTCGACGCCGCCGTCAGCGGCACGAGTAGAATGTGTGCCGAGCGGGATGTGACGTTCCTGGTGGGAGGCAGCGAGGCGGCCTTCAGTCGGTGCGGCGCCATCTTTTCGGCGCTGGGGAGACTGACCTTCCATATGGGGAAAAACGGCGCCGGGGCGATGGCGAAGCTGGTCGTCAATCTGGTGCTCGGGCTCAACCGGATGGCCTTGGCCGAAGGGCTCTGCCTCGCCGAAAAGGCGGGGATGGACCCTCGCCGGACCCTGGAGGTGCTGCAAGGATCGGCGGCCTATTCCAGGGCGATGGACCAGAAGGGGCTGCGGATGGTGAACCGGGATTTCCTTCCGCCCGAAGGAAAGCTGGCCTTTCACCTGAAGGATGTGCAGCTGATGCTCGATCTGGGGCACAGGGTGAATGCGCCTCTGATCCTGAGCGGCCTGCACGCCCAGGCCCTCAGATCGGAAGTGGCCAAGGGGCGCGGGGAATGGGACAATGCCGACATCATCTCCTTTTACAGGGAGCTGGCGTGCATGGGAATCGAACCAAATTCAAAAAGTGGAGGAAAAAATGGCTGAATTTGTCAAACTGGAAAACCTGTCCGAGTTGACCGTCGTTCCACCGAAGACCGGTCACTTCAGCGAAGTCGTCACGGATACCCTGTATGAAAAGGGATTGGCGATCAACTTCGGCATCAACGATCAGGTCTGCGGGTCCAAACGGATCGCCATGGGCAGGACGGTCATCCCGCCCCATACGGCCAATGAAAGGCACGTGCACATGAACGCCGAAGCCGCCATGTTCATCATAAAGGGGACGATGGTTCTGATGATCGGGCCGGAGGCCAAGATCATCAAGTGCCCCGAGGGAACGTTCGTCTTCGCGCCGGAAGGCGTCATTCACGGCGTGGCGAACGCGAGCAGGACGGAAGAGGTCGTCCTGGTTTTCGCGTACGGCGGCGTCCCGTCCAAGGAAGCCGCGAGGATCGTCTTCATCGATGATACGGGGAATCCCTATCCTCCCGCGGGATGGGATGAAGAGTAGCGGTTTGGCAGTCGCTTGAGAGGCTGAAAAGACGGCTTCGCAAGAAGTCCGGATGCTGCGTTGATCCTGCCCCCGCGTTCGCGGGGGCAGGATTTTTGCGGCCTGCTTCCGGCCTCGTTGGAAAATGTCCCGCTTACGGTTCCGAAATTTCTATCGTAATGCCGTTGAGGGCGCTGGGCATGCTCATCGCGATCTTCTTTCCCCGGAGGCCGATTCGGGGCTTTTCGTCCATCATATCGACGCCGCTTTGCCTTAACGTCTCGACGTCCTGTTCGATGTCGTCCGAAACGAAGCAGAAATGATGTATGGCGTCCCCTTTCCCCCGGATGAACTGCGCCAGCCGACCATCGTCGCTGTCATCCTGCAGAAGTTCGAGCGTCATTCCCGGTGCCTCCACAACGGCGCATTTCATCTTCTTTTCCGGGAACGCCTTGACGGCCGGTGTTCCCACGCTGATGATCCGGGATAACGCCTTCAGGCTTTCCTCGATATCTCTAACGACAAGACCCAGATGGCCAATCTCCTTGATCATGCCTTTCCCCTTTCCTATCCTTTTTGATCAGAGCAGCCCGGCATCCTCGGCGGGTTTCCCGTATTGCCAGGAGTCCTGGGGCCGGTAGCATTCCCGGTAGTCGGGATAGGTGTACCGGCCGATATCCTGGTCGTTCGGGTAGACGAACTTGCCGCCGGCCTGCATGATCACCGTCTTCATGCCCGGCGCATTCTCGCGGACGATGCGTTCGAGCTGGGTGGGGTCGAGCTGCGTGTTTGCCCAGTTGTCGTAGTGGTCCGGGCAGTTCCCGCATCGCAAATGTGTTGATCGCCGTGAGCATGCACGCGCTCATGGTCTTGGGAATGATCCCGCTCTGGTCGCCCATCTCATCTCCTTGTATGTTATTCCTCAGCTTTCGTTTCACACTGAGACCCCCTGTGTACGGAAGGCTTTCCGCCGGTGGCCGTCGTCCTGCCGCGTCGGAATGTTCATCGCAACGGGTTTATTCGCACCGCCCCTTGCCGCGGGGAGATTCAGAAGATTTTCTTTCTTCGCCACTGCTTCGGGCGCTCGCCGGGGAATTTGAGCCCGCTGGCGTCGATCCCCAGATCGACGAACAGCTTGGCCAGTGCGATGGCGCAGCTGTACCCCTCCAGGACGGGGATTTCCCAGCCCAGCTCTCCCAGGCGCTTCTTCAGAAAGGATTGCAGCCAGAAGACATCGGAGCATCCGAAGGTGATCACCTCCGCTCCGTCCTCCTCGATGGCGGCCACCGCCTCCCTGACGGCCCGCTCGACCGCTTCGGAGGGCTCGCCCCTGAGGGCCTTGTCTCGCTCCGCGTCGATGGTGGACTCGTCCCTGTACCCCGGTCTGGCATGGTAGAAGTTGATGTTCCGGATCGATGCGCAGCGCTCGGTGAAGCGGTGCCGGACCACCAGGTCGTAATAGAACATGTTGTGCGTCTCGGTAAAGTCGATGACGCTGAACTTGTTGCCCAGCATGGAGGCGATGTGCATCTGGGAGAAGGCGCAGGAGGTGACGGGTATGCCGAAGCCCCGCGCGATCTCCCGGGCCTCCATGAAACCCGGCTCTCCGCCGCCCAGCAGGACGATGGCGTTGTATTTGCCGCTCTGGCAGGCCTCGCGTACAATCGGCAGGCGGGCGGCGGCCACGTGGGCAAACTCCTCGCGGGTCTCGACCGCCCAATCCCCGTAAGGCGGTCTCGGCCCCCCGTGAAAATCCCACTCCACATCCGCCAGCAGCGGCCGGATGTCGAGATATTCCATACGCAGGCGCTTTTCTTTTGTCAGCTCGGCGGAATGGTACTTGTCCGCAAATCTGCCGCCGGTGGACAATTCGAAAGGCTGGATGAACAAAAAGCGGTACTTCTTTTTTTCTTCGGTCAAGGCGATTCTCCTTCTTTTCGGAATAGGGTGATTCATACCACTTGACGCGAAAAAAATAAAAGGTAAATAATAGCCGGCCGGCTCATCCGACAAAGCGGTGACGATTGACTTAAGTCAATGACATGTTTTATAAGTCATGACATAAGACCAGTCACGGCCAAACCACAAGATGTCTTTCCGTGGTGCTGCAGGGCGGATTTGCAAAGATGACACGGAAACATTGGCGCTGAGCATCGCTTCATGATCAAAAGGACCATCCCTGATGAGAAGAACCGTTTTGCTGTCGCTCTCCGGTTTTTTTCTGGCCATCCTGGCCGTTGCCTTCGATCACCATAAAGACGCGTTTTTTCTGAACGCCTGCTCTGTGTGCAAGGTCAAAACCTCCCTCTCCGGAACCGCAAGCAAATACAACATCGATTCGGCACCGGCAAAGACGGTTGCCTCCATTGCCTTGACGGTGGTTTTCGCTCTGCGGGCCGCTGCTGTCCATGAACACAGAGACATCGACATCGTCTCCCAAATAGTACATGTTTGGCCCAACAAGGCACCCCCGTTCGTATTCTAATTCAACTATCGTTTCGATTCCATTACAAATGCCGCCGGCGAAACCCGCCTGATGTTTTACGTGCGGCCCTCGGGCATACACATAAAAACGCTGCTCACTGTCGGCCGGCTGAAACTGAGAACAAGGTTTGCATCCATCGAAAAAGTGCAGATGAGCCGGGTTGGGAAGGCGTAAAATGAACGATTCCGACGATATCCGGGGATTATGGCTCGCTTTGGGCGTCTATGTTCTCGTCTTCGCCATGAAGCTGGCCGTGTACTTCATCTCCGGAATCATGGCGCTTCTGGCCGAAGCGCTTCACACCCTGAGCGACATTTTCGTATCGGGCTTTCTCCTTCTGGCGGCGCACTATTCCCGCAGGCAGGCCGACGATACGCATATGTTCGGTTACGGCCGGGCGCAGAACATAGCGGCGCTGGTGGCCGCCACACTGTTCATTTCGTTCACCAGTTTTGAACTGTACCGGGAAGCCATCCCCCGCCTCTTCAAAACGGCGATTCCGGCTTACCAAAATCTTCCGCTGGCAATAGGGGTGCTGGTCCTCTCCATGCTCATCGCCGCACTGCCTTTGATTAAGCTGCTCCGGCAAAAGAGGCGCGGGGCGGCCTCCAGGGCCCAGCTGATGGAACTGGTCAACGATGAGCTGGGGCTGCTGGCGGCTCTCATCGGAACACTGTTCGTGCTTTGGGGAAAGCCGTGGGCCGATCCCCTTGCAGCCGTCATCGTCGCCACGATCATTGCCTACAATGCCGTCGGCCTGTTTCGTGAGAACGTCTCATTCCTGCTCGGACGTTCGCCGGGACGGGAGTACCTGATACAGATCGAGCGCCTGGCGCGGTCCGTTCCCGGTGTCCTGGGGGTTCACGATCTGCGGGCCGAAACCATCGGCCCGGGGGTTGTCCATGCGGGGATGCATATCGTGGTGCGGCGCGGTCTGCCGATCGAGGAGGCCGAACGCATCGCCGAAACGGTGCACCAGACGGTGCACAGGGAAACCCGGTCCGGTTATTGCGTGATTCATGTGGATGCAGCTCAGGCATAAACAGAGGCGCAGGTACAGATGCGCGGCTTCTTCATCGGAAAGGAGACAGTGAAATGAAGGATACACGCTTTGAGGAACGGCTGGCAAGGTGCAGCCGGCACATGAAAGAGGCGGGACTCGACGTCCTGCTCCTCGCCAAACCGGCGAACATGGCCTATCTGACCGGCGACGGGCGTCTGTGCGCCTACGCGATGGTCACAAAGGAGGGGCGGGTGGCCCTGGGCGTCCCCTCGACGGACGTGGAGGACGTCAAAAGGCTCGCCCGTTTCGACCGCATCGCGGGGTTCGAGGACGAGGTCGGAATGATCCATTCCATCGCCCATGACTTCAAGCATTTCGACATCCAGGAGGGGAGCGTGGGGCTGGAATATACCTTCCTGACCCATTCGATGATGCACATGCTGACCCATCCCCACGGCAAGCCGGAGAAGGTGGCCGTGAAGGACTGCACACCCGTCCTGTCGGCGCTGCGGATCGCCAAGGATGACGGGGAGATCGAGCGGATCCGGGCCGCGGCGGGCATCGCCGCGGCGGGTATGGCGGCCGCGGTCAAGGCCCTGAAGCCTGGCCTCACGGAGAGCCAGGTGGCGGCGGAAGCGGAACATGCCATGCGCAACGCCGGGGCGGACGAATTCTGGCGGACCTACATCTGCTCCGGTCCCCGGACGAACATCGCCCACGGCCTGCCCACGCAGCGCCGGATCGAAGCGGGCGATCTGGTCATGATCGATCTCCACCCGATCGCCGAAGGCTACAGCGCCGACATCTGCCGGACGCTCTGCGTCGGCAGGCCCACGGAGGCGCAGCAGGCGGCCTATGATCTCTATCTGAAGGCCCAGCAGGGGACCATCGCCGGGGTCAAAACCGGCGTCGGCATGGTCGAGCTCGACGAGACGCTCCACGGAATCATCCGGGACGGAGGTCACGGCGACCACCTCTTCGGTCCGACGATCCACGGCGTCGGCATCGAGTTCGAGGAGGCGCCGCTGCCGCCGGGCCACGCCTTTTTCCACGGCGAGAAGGAACCGCCGCCGCTGGCGACGAACGTGGTGATCGCGGTCGGTAACTGCGGCCTCTACACGGGGCCCTGGGGGGTGCGCGTCGAGGATACGGTGGTTGTGAAACCGGAAGGACCGCAAATTCTGACGGATTTTATCCGTACACTGGAAATGTGAGGAGGCTGCAAAATGGAACGGATCAACCTGAAAGAGAAAGAGGTGTTTCAAAAGGAAGGACGGGGGATGGCCAGCCTGGTCGATGAGCCCTATCTGCTGATCAACCAGGTCTGTCTGGAGCCGGGGCAGAGTGTCCCGGAGCACCGGGCCAATTCCAACGTGACCCTCCAGGTGGTCTCCGGTGAAGGGACCTTCTCCATCGACGGGGAAAAGGTCACAGCCGGACAGGGAAACCTCCTGCGGGTTCCTCTGAACGCTTCCATGAGCATTCAGAACGACTCGTCGGGACGCCTGGTGTTTCTGGTCATCAAAACCCCCCATCCGGATGCACTGCAGAAGGAGTCGCCGGCAGATAAAAACAGCGAAGGACGTTTCGTGAACCTGATCAACTTCCCGGCACTGAAACCGGGAAAGGAGAAGGAGTTCAGGGAATGGTTCGGGCACTCCAGCGAGCTTTTCGCCACGCATCAGGGGTTCATCTCCCGGACGCTTCTTAAATCATCGGAAGGCGCGGACCGGTATGCTGCGGTCGTCGAACACGAATCGAAAGAGACCTTCATGGCCATGCACCTGAGCGATGACCGTCAGGCCCTTTTCGAGAAAGTCGAGACGCTGATCGAGGGGATGCCGGAGCCCCATTTTTACGAAGTGGTTGCTTCTTACCGGAAATAGACGGTTTTATCGACTGGATGGTCGTAGAGATGGCATGAAAGGAGGTAAAGACAATGACGGGCAAAACGGCGAAAAATATTTTCTGGGTGGGAACGCTGTCGTCGGTCATCATCTTTCTGTGGCTGACCTACGATTTTCACCGGCAGCAGGCGACATTCGCGAAGACCGACCAGATCAGCAAACAGGTGGTGGCGGGAAAGAAGGTCTGGCACAAGTACAACTGCAACGACTGCCACACCATTCTCGGTTTCGGCGCCTATTATGCGCCGGACATGACGAAGGCCTATTACCGGCTGGGGGAAAACAACATCGTCTCCATCGTCATGAATCCGGAGAAGGTGTACAGAAACTCGTTCCGCAAGATGCCGCACCTGGGGGTGACAAAAGAGGAGGCGCTGGCGCTCGTCGCCTTCTTGCGCTGGGTCGGCACGATAGAGAACCGTAACTGGCCCCCCCAGGACGAAAAATTCGTCAAGGCGTTCCGGTTGCGCGAAGCCGATGCCCGGAAGCTCAACAAGGTGGATATCGTCATGGGCGCCTGCGGCGGCTGTCACAGCCTGGGGAACCTGGGACGGAGCATTGCCGGTGATTTCAATGACATCGCCAGGCGGATCGACTATGGCCCCGATCTGCTGACACGGATCATTCTCGACCCCGAGTCTGTGATGCCCGGTTTGGGCATGCCCCCGCAGAACGTCTCCGCGGAAACGTCGGCGCTGATCGCGGACTTCATCCTGAGCCTCAAGGCAGGAAAGGAGGTGCAGAAATGATACACTACGAAAGCCAGAGAGTCGCCCGCCGGTATCTCGAACTGTCCCTCGCTCTGTTCTGCCTCCAGGTTCTGCTCGGCCTGTGGCTGGCGATCAACTATGGATTCACCCTCCCCCAGGGCCTGGTCGATGTCTTCTCGTTCGCCACGGCCCGTGCCATTCACACCAACCTCCTGGTCGCCTGGATGCTCCTGGGTTTCATGGGAGGCGCCTATTTCATCCTCCCGCTGGAGTGTAAGCGGGAGCTGTTCAGCGTGAAGATCGCCCATCTGCAGCTGGTCATCTTCGCCGGGACGGCGGTTGCCGCCGTCGTCGGATTTCTTTTCGGCTGGACGCAGGGAAAGCCGCTTCTGGAAATCCCCGTACCCCTTGATCTATTGATCGTTGCAGCCGCCCTGCTGTTTGTCTTCAATGTGGGAATGACGATCTATCAGTCGAAAGAAAGAACGCTCATCCTGTGGATGCTCCTGGCCGGCGTGACGTTCCTTTCTCTCCTGTATCTTTTCGGCATCCCCTTCTACGACAATCTGAACGCGGACTACTACTACTGGTGGTGGGTCATCCACCTCTGGGTCGAGGGCGCCTGGGAGCTGATCACCGCTGCCATCGTCGCCTTTATCATCATCGCCGTGACGGGCGTGGAACGGGGTGTCGTCGAAAAGTGGCTCTACGTGGAAACCGGGCTCTTCCTGTTTACCGGCCTCGTGGGGACGGGACACCATTACTATTGGATCGGCGCCCCGGACTACTGGCTCTGGTGGGGGGGAATCTTCAGCGCGCTGGAGCCGCTCCCGATCCTGCTGATGGTTATCGACACGTGGCTGCACATCAAGAACAGAACAAATCCCATCGTCAATCCGCTGCTCTGGACCTATATCATGGGCCTGGCCGTCTTCCACTTTTTCGGGGCGGGGATCTTCGGTTTCATCCACACGCTGCCCGCCATCAATTACTACACCCACGGCAGCCAGATCACCGTCTCCCACGGACACCTCGCCTTCTTCGGGGCATACGCACTGCTGAATCTCGTCGTCTTCTACTTCGCCATGCCCCAGTTGAAAGGGATCGAAAGATTCGATGACCGGCTCGGTGTCTGGGGATTCTGGATCATGGTCGTCTCGATGGTGTTCATGGGGCTCGTCTTCGGCGTGGCGGGCGTGCTGCAGACCTACCTGGAGCGGATACTGGACATCGGCTACAGCACCGCCCACATCACAATGATGTTCTGGTTCAAGGTGGTGCTCTTTTTCGGTGTGTTTTTCCTTGGTGGCGTGCTTCTGACCGTCTACCACCTGTTTACCTTGAAGCCGGCGGAAGAGGAGGGCGGCGGATGAAGACGGTTGTCGCTCTTTGGATACTGATGATCCGCGCGGTTGCTAACACCGGCGGCATTGACAGGTAATCGCCCTGCCGGCGGAATTCCAGCGAAAGATATCCGCTTGACAAAGGCCCCGGCATTGGTATATTGTGAACGTACATTCACAATGGAGCGAGGGGCATGAGCGAAAAGAAGCTGCATACGAGGGTCAGACAGGAACAGATCGTTCTGGCCGCGTTGAATCTGGTTGCCACCCAGGGCCTGAGGAGTTTGAATGTGGCGGCTGTGGCCAGGCGCATCGGTCTTGTGCCGTCGGCCATTTACCGCCACTTCAAGGGCAAGGAGGAGATCATCGATGCCGTTCTGGATCATATCCGGGGAATGCTCCAGGGCAACGTAGATGGGGTCTGCGAGGAAGCCCCGGACTCCCTGGAGCGACTCCGGCGCCTTTTGTTCCGCCATATTCGGCTGATCAGGGAGAATCTGGCGATTCCTCGAGTGATCTTTTCCGAGGATGTCTATAGCGGTCGATCGGGGAGAAAAGAAAGGGTTTACGGTATTGTATCAGACTACTTGAGCCGCGTGGAAGAGATCATCCGCCAGGGTCAGGGGGCAGGGCGGATCGACCCCGGGATCGACCCGAAGGCGGTCTCGATCCTGTTTCTGGGGCTTGTTCAACCGACGGCCCTGCTCTGGCATATCAGCAACGGCCGCTTTGATGTGACCCGGCAGGCGGAAAAGGCCTGGAAGCTCTTTACCCGGGCGGTTGGGGCGTGTTGTGAATAACTATTCACTAAGGCAGCGCGTCACATCGGATCTGGTCATCGCCCTGCCGGATCAGATGGACCCGTCTTGCGAAGCGCCGCACTGGGAACCTGTGCGATACATTGTCGCGGCATGGGGAGGATGACATGAGGATTCGATCGGTAAATCGCCGGATGCTGGCACTGTTGGCGGTACTCATACCGCTGCTGGCCCTGCTGGTCTATGTGGCATTGCGTTCCGGGCCGCTGGCGCCCATTCCCGTGACCGTGACCACGGTGGAGAGCCGCTCCATCGCGCCTGCCCTCTTCGGGATCGGCACGGTGGAGGCCCGCCACACCTACCGAATCGGACCGACAATTGCAGGCCGGATCAAAAGGGTGGAGGTACAGGTGGGTGATCGGGTCCGGGCGGGGCAGCTCCTGGGAGAGATGGATCCCGTGGATCTAGACGACCGGATTGCCGCCCAGGAAGCAGCGCTCAAGCGAGCAGGCTCGGCGGTTCAGGCCGCCGAAGCCCAGGTCCGTGAATCCCTGGCGCGCCCGACCTATGCCGAAAAGCAGGCCGGCCGCTATGAGCAGTTGCTGCACGCCCAATCCGTAAGCGAGGAGATGGTTGAGGGCAGACGGCAGGAGTCCCAGGTCGCTGAGGCGGGATTGGCGGCCGCGCGCGCCAATCTCGATGCGGCACGCCAGGAACTGGCGCGCATCCGCTCCGAGCGCGAGGGGCTGATCCAGCAGCGTGCCAATCTGCGCCTGGTGGCGCCGGTGGGCGGTCTGGTCGCCGCGCGCAACGCCGAGCCCGGCACCACGGTGGTCGCCGGGCAGTCGGTGGTCGAGGTGATCGACCCGGCAACGCTGTGGATCCATGTGCGCTTCGATCAGCTGCGCGTTTCGGGTCTGCGCGCCGGGTTGCCGGTGCAGATTGTCCTGCGTTCGCAAGGGGGGCATCCATTCACGGGACGCGTGCTGCGCCTGGAGCCGATGGCCGATGCGGTGACCGAGGAAACCCTGGCCAAGGTCGTCTTCGATGCGCTGCCGAAGCGGTTGCTGCCCATCGGTGAACTGGCCGAGGTGACGGTCGCGATGCCCGGGCTGCCGGTCGCGCCGGTGGTCCCCAATGCCGGCGTACGGCGGGTCGACGGCCGTCTTGGCCTCTGGCTGCTCGATGAGGAGAAGCTGCGCTTCGCACCGGTCAGGGTGGGCGCCACCGACCTCGACGGGCGGGTCCAGATCCTGGAAGGGATCAGGGCGGGCGAGCGCGTGGTCGTCTACAGCCAGCGCGCGCTCGGATCCCGCAGCCGCGTCAAGGTCGTCGAGCGACTGGAGGGGGTGTCGCCATGATCAGTCTGGCGGGGCGCGACATCCTGCACGCCTGGGGAAAGTTCGTCTTCACGGGGGTGGGGCTGGGGCTGCTGATCGGTGTCACGCTGACGATGACCGGCGTGTACCGCGGCCTGGTGGACGACGCCCGGGTGCTCCTCGACAACAGCGGCGCCGACCTCTGGGTGGTACAGCAGGACACCCTCGGCCCCTACGCCGAGCCGTCCAGCCTCTATGACGACGTCTATCGCGGGATTCTCGGAATGCCAGGCGTTGCTCGGGCGGCCAATATCACCTATCTGACCATGCAGGTGCGGCAGGGCGAGCGCGACGTGCGCGCCATGGTGGTCGGCGTCGTACCCGGCGGCCCCGGCGAACCCGGGCAG